>DAOTWI010000242.1:0-7678 GCA_034436075.1 Roseiflexus sp. | reverse complement strand
CGGCGTGCGTCTGCCGTGCGTTGAGGGACCGTGGTTTGATCTGCGTGAAGTCAGGGGGTAGGGGTCAGGGAGTAGGGATGAGCCTTGTTCAGTGCGGATGGGATCAGTTCCATCGTTTTTTTGCCCGAGTCGTATGCAGGTCATCTGGCTGCCCAATCAGCTGAGCCTCGTTGCAGCCGGACTGCCAACGTATTCCCAGCTGCGGAGGATTACGGGATGGGCGAAGTTTCATTCGACGCAGTCGGAGTCGCCTACACCCCGCCCGGCGGTGTTGCCCGGCGGGTCGCCTGGGTGGATCTGCAGTCAGTCGAGATCGTCACCACTGTGGAAACTCTTTACATGGAAGAGGGCGTGATCTATACTCTAATGATAGACCGTCCAACGCTTCGACTAGCTCAGCGCATCGCGCACGCAAACAATACGACGCCGTCACACATGTTTCAGGGGCGAGGGCTATCCGTCTAACGCCGCACAGGAGGGATGGGACGGACGAATGGCGCTCGAACGCCGCGCTGGGTGGGAATAGACGGACGGTTATCCGTCTCATGTGGCGCAGGCGGATTTGGTCGAATGTAGTCGATCTACTTCATGTTAGGTGAAACGTTTGGAGAAAATGAGCGGTACGAAATCTGGATGGACAAACGTATTACGATGTCAAGGATCAAGCTACTTGGCATGGGTTACAGCGAACCGCATTTTGGAGATGAAATTCGAGATGCTTGCGGCGGCACTCTGGACACTCTGGCGGGATACAATTCGCACGCCTGAGGATGCCTATGCAGTCTGGAGGGCAATACCTGCAGTCCTGAGTCGCTGCGACGAACAGTCCACCTAGTATGATGCCAGGTGCTGCTGCGGCATATGCGTGGTTACATCTGCTCGACCGCTACGCTCGGACATGGAGTGCGCTAGAGCGGCTGGTGGCAGCCAATTGCCTTCCGTTAGCAAAACAAGGGGTCCGTGTCCTGGATGTTGGGACTGGCGTAGGTCCCTCTGCGTTCGCCATCCATGACTTCTATACCGCCATGACGGAGTTTGCTGTTCAGACGGGCGAAATGAAATGGCGACAGCCCCCAATTATCACCTGTGTTGAGTACGACAGCAACACTAATCATTTTCGACATAACCTTGCTGAAGTCTTGTTTCAGCAATCAAACCAGCAATTGGAAGGCGTGCTTGCTATTTGTCACGCACTGTTGGATTTCCGGGCAATCAAGCCAACTGTAGAGCACAAGCATCTCCAAGAGATGCTCCGTTGGGCGGAGGATACGTACTTTGATGAGGTGGTAAACGAGTGGACAAGCAACCTACGTTATTCGGCAGATGAAGCCAACGACATGGCGCAGTCGCTACATCGGTATCGCCTGATCGTTTTCAGCAACTTTCTTACCACGATCGGCTATGTGACTAACTTTGAGCCCAATCTTGTTGATATCTTTGCCGATGCCCAACCTGGTTCTGTTGTTATGGTGATTGGGGGAAAGAAGGAACCGTATCCCGAGATATATGAGTATGTGAACCGTTTGGTCAAGCCAGCGGGCTTTCAGTTAGTAATTGCAGGTGAACAAATCTCCTCAGCGAACACAATTGTCGCCGATCGTGTTTATGAGGAGGGTGTGAGGCTCTTCAAACACCTGCAGGAGTTAGCGCCGGACGTGGCTGCAGAGACACAAGAGACTCGTAAAGTGCAGTTGCACTTTACCAAGTCGCGCCAAGTCGCTCCATCCAGTCAACTCTGGGCATATCGGAAATATCAATGGCAGTAAATCACCTAACATAGCGTTCCAGCTGACGCCGCTCCGCGGCGCGGCTGAACGCAACCGTCAGGCAGCCGGTGGCGTTCGTTCGAAGCGTCCCTCTGATGCTGGCTCTGAGGTGCAGGTGAGCGATTTGTGTTCAAATATCTGCTTATGGGCTGTCTCGGAAGGATCATCACTCAGACAATGGAGCAGCACCTCAATAGTGACTTATGCTGTTGACGATTACAAGCACGACCGCGCCAGCCACAGACCTGGGCTACCTCCTGCATAAGAATCCATCCCGGGCGCACTCGTTCGACCTGCCCTTCGGGAAGGCGCATGTCTTCTACCCCGAGGCTGAGCCAGACCGCTGCACCGCCGCCCTGCTTCTCGAGATCGATCCGATCGGGCTCGTGCGGGGTCGGCAGGGTTCTGCCAGCGAGGGACGCGCCCTCGAGCAGTATGTCAATGATCGGCCCTATGTGGCGTCTTCTTTTCTGAGCGTCGCCATCGCAGAGGTGTTCGGGACGGCGCTCGCAGGGCGCAGCAAGGAGCGACCAGAACTGGTGAACCGCGAGCTTCCGCTCGAGGTATGCCTGTCGGTTCTTCCATGCCGCAACGGCGAGGGATTCCTGCGGCGCCTCTTCGAGCCTCTCGGTTACGAGGTGAGCGCTCAACAGCGCACGCTCGATGAGAAGCACGCTGACTGGGGACTGAGCCACTATTTCACCGTGACCATCAGGGGCGTCAGGCGGCTCTGCGATCTGCTCACGCATCTCTACGTGCTCGTCCCTGTTCTGGACGACGACAAGCACTACTGGGTCGGCGACGACGAGGTCGATAAACTGGTTCGTCGCGGCAAAGGCTGGCTCGCCGCCCATCCCGAACGCGAGGTCATCGCGCAGCGCTACCTGAAGCACCGGCGCAGCCTGGTTTACGAAGCGCTCGAGCAGCTGATAGCCGAGGAACTGCCGGCAGCCGACGACGTCCAGGCGGCGCACGCTCAGGAAGAGGCGGAGATTGAGCAGCGGATCAGCCTGAACGAGCAGCGCATCGGAGCAGTGATCGCTGCGCTCAAACAGAGTGGCGCCAGGCGCATCCTGGACCTTGGCTGCGGTGAGGGACAACTCATGCGAGCGCTCCTCAAAGAGAAGGGCATCGACGAGATCGCCGGCGTCGATGTGTCTCACCGGGCTTTGGAGATCGCCGGGCGCCGGCTTGGGCTCGAGCGGATGCCGGAAAAGCAGCGCGAGCGCATCAAACTCATCCATGGATCCCTGATATACCGGGACCGGCGGCTTACCGGCTACGATGCTGCTGCGGTCGTCGAGGTGATCGAGCACCTGGACCCGCCGCGGCTTGCGGCGTTCGAGCGCGTCGTGTTCGAGTTCGCACGTCCAGGCGCGGTGATCGTGACGACGCCGAACGCCGAATACAATGTAAAGTTCGAGAACCTTCCCGCGGGCCGTTTCCGCCATAAGGACCACCGCTTCGAGTGGTCGAGGGCTGAGTTCGAGGCGTGGGCGCGGGGGGTTGCCGACCGCTTCACGTACAGCGTCCGTTTCATCGCAGTGGGTCCCCAGGATCCAGTGGTCGGTTCACCGACGCAGATGGCAGTGTTCACACGATGAAGATCACCATTCCTGAACTCTCACTCGTCGTGCTCGTCGGTCCTTCTGGCGCGGGCAAGTCAACCTTCGCCCGGAAGCACTTCAAGGCGACCGAGACGCTTTCGTCCGATTTCTGCCGGGGGCTCGTCAGTGACGACGAGAATAACCAGGCAGCGACCAAAGATGCGTTCGAGGTGCTCCATTTCATCGCTGCGAAGCGACTCGCGGCGGGCAGGCTCACCGTCGTCGATGCGACCAACGTCCAGCCCGAGGCAAGGAAACCCCTGGTGGACCTTGCGCGCCGGTACCACTGCCTGCCGGTTGCGATCGTCTTCGACGTGCCCGAAGAACTCTGCCACGAACGCAACAAAAACCGGCCCGACCGAAATTTCGGACGCCACGTCGTCCGGCAGCAGAGCCAGCAGATGCGTCGCTCGCTCCGTGGGCTCGAACGCGAGGGCTTCCGGCATGTGTTCGTGCTATCTTCCCTGGAAGATGTCGAGCAGGTGACCGTCGAACGGCAGCCGCTCTGGAACAACCGGCGCGACGATCACGGTCCCTTCGACATCATTGGCGATATCCATGGATGCCGCTCCGAGCTTGAAACTCTCCTTGAACGGCTGGGCTACGATAGCAGCGCAGCCCGGCATCCGGAAGGGCGCAGGGTCATCTTCCTCGGCGACCTCGTTGATCGCGGTCCCGATACTCCGGGAGTTCTTCGGATCGTCATGAAGATGGTCGAGGCTGGCGCTGCGCTCTGCGTCCCCGGCAATCACGATATCAAGCTGCTGCGCAAGCTGCGCGGCAGGGACGTCCAGATCACCCACGGTCTCGCAGAGTCCCTTGCGCAACTCGAACACGAGCCGCCGGAGTTCCGAACGAAGGTGATGGACTTCATCGACAGCCTCGTCTCACACTACGTGCTGGACGACGGGAAGCTCGTCGTAGTGCACGCCGGGATGAAGGAGTCGATGCAGGGGCGCGCCTCGGGGCAGGTTCGTGACTTTGCGCTGTACGGTGAGACCACCGGAGAGACCGATGAGTTCGGTCTTCCCGTCCGCTACAATTGGGCGGCCGAGTATCGGGGGCGCGCGATGGTCGTCTACGGCCACACGCCCGTTCCTGAACCCGAGTGGCTAAACGGCACGATCAACATCGACACGGGGTGCGTGTTCGGCGGTCGGCTCACCGCGCTGCGCTACCCGGAGAAGGAGCTGGTATCTGTTCCGGCGGAGCGAGTCTGGTGTCAGCCCGCGAAGCCATTCCTCGAGCCGGGCGCCCAGGTGCCAGCCCTCACGGCGCAGCAGGAGCAGGACGACGTTCTCGACCTGGAAGACGCGCTCGGCAAGCGCATCGTAACAACACGCCTCCATCGCACGGTCACCATTCGCGAGGAGCATGCCACAGCCGCGCTGGAGGTCATGAGCCGCTTCGCGGCGAATCCGAAGTGGCTCATCTACCTGCCGCCGACGATGTCGCCGTGCGAAACTGCTCCGAACGGCGCGTTGCTCGAACATCCGGCGCAGGCCTTCGCCTACTACCGGCACGAGGGCATCCCGAAAGTCATCTGCGAAGAGAAGCATATGGGATCGCGCGCGGTGATCATCGTCTGCCGGGACGCAGGCGTCGCGCGCAGGCGGTTCGGCGTCCTCGAGGACGAAGGTGGCATCATCTACACGCGCACGGGGCGTCGCTTCTTCGATGACCCGGGGCTGGAGCGGGCGCTGCTCGACCGGATCCGCCGCGCCGCAGACCACGCCGGGATTTGGGAGGAGCTTGCGACCGACTGGATCTGCCTGGACTGCGAGTTGATGCCGTGGTCAGCGAAGGCGCAGAACCTTCTCAGACCCCAGTACGCGGCTGTAGGGGCCGCCTCTCGCGCGGCGCTCGACTCAGCCGTCTCGGCGCTGGAACGTGCAGCCGCCCGGGGTGTTGACATCGGCTTGCTCCTGGATCGCACCCGCGCGCGCGCCGGACTCGCAGCGCAGTACGTCGAGGCGTACCGCAGGTACTGCTGGCCCGTGACATCAATCGACGACCTCCGGGTTGCGCCGTTCCACCTGCTTGCAAGCGAAGGGAAAGTTCACATCGACCGGAGCCACGTGTGGCATATGGAGACCCTTGCGAAGCTGAGCGGCGCCGGCGACTCGCTGCTGATGGCGACGTCGTATCAGGTCGTCGACGTGACGGATGCCGCATCCGAGGCTGAAGGCGTTCGCTGGTGGGACGAACTGACCGGGCGTGGCAGTGAAGGAATGGTCGTCAAACCAATGGAGTTCGTCGCCCGCGGGCGGCGCAGGATCGTGCAGCCCGCCGTGAAGTGCCGCGGGCCCGAGTATCTGCGGATCATCTACGGCGTGGAGTACACGCTTCCCGAGCACATCGAGCGGCTGCGCGCGCGCGCGCTGTCCGCAAAGCGGTCTCTTGCCCTCAGGGAGTTCGCCCTGGGCATCGAAGGCCTGGAGCGGTTCGTCAGGCAGGAGCCGCTCCGCCGCGTCCACGAGTGCGTCTTCGGCGTCCTCGCACTCGAAAGCGAGCCGGTGGATCCGAGGTTATGACCTTGGGGCGTCGAACGGTCGCCCATGCGCCAGGTTGAGGAACCCGCTCGCAATGCAATGTCTGAGACCGCGGCTGCCGAGGTGCGCCGCGACCCGCACCCATCCTTCTTCGTCTTCGAGAATATCGACCCAGTGATTGCCCGAACCGACGGCGCCAGGCTGCCCACGCGCCAGCTGGCGCAGTTTGCCGACCTCGGGAATATCGCGCCAGGTCGGGGCGTCGAACAGCGGGTGATTGGCGGCTTTGCCGCTCGTTCCGCCAACGCCGAAGACCGCCTCGCGCGCCACCTGGTCCATAATCTTGCTAATATCTTTGCGAATGTCATCAGCGCGCAGATTGGTGCATACCCCCTTGATGCCGCATGAAATGTCGTACCCGACCCCGCTGGGACTGACGGCGTTGCGGTAGACGACAACGCCGCCGATTGGCACGCTATGCCCCAGATGCCCATCGGCCATCAGCGCCGCCTTGACCGTCTCATGGTCGCTGGCGCAGCGACGGTTCTGCTCGATCGCGCCTTCCTCGTGTTTGCCCCACACAGGAATGCCATCGATGATCTAAACCATAGACGCATCTTCTTTTGCTTTCAAAACAAGCATCACAACGCACCACGTTCCCCTGAGCAGCTACGCATCGTTCGATTGATAGATCACAACCCCATCCCGCTGTATCGTCTCGCGCAACCGCTCATCGAGCGCGTCTTCTTCCCGAACGATGTCCAGGTCATAGATGATCGGCGCATTCTCGAGCGCCTCGCACAGATCGTGCCACTCACCAACGCTGATAGCTGGCGCAGAAATCGCCAGATCAATATCGGATGCGCGGCGGGCGGCGCCGGTGGCGCGCGAACCAAAAATGCGCGCCTGCCGGACTGCGGCATATCGGCGCAGAATATCGCGCAGGGCAGCCAGGTCTTTGGAACGTAGCATCACCATTGCCATCGGTCACTCCCAGGAAAGACTCTGGATGGTCGCCGCCATCGTACCGAGCCTGACAGCGTATTCCTGAACAATGCCGCCATAAATGCGACGCGCCAGCCCTTCGTCATATGTGTGGCTCGTCAGATTGCGATCCTCGAGCATACGCAACCAGATATCCGCCTCTTCCGGCGTTGCGATCAGTCCCTCGGTAAACGCCTTCCTGATTGTGCTGCGCGGGCTGTTGCATTCGTGTCCCTGATGTTCCAGAAAGAGTTTGAGCGTCTTCCAGACAATTTCGAATGTAAACTCGAACCGCTTGATAGTTGCATCACGCGCTATGTCGGTTTCAGGCTGAGACACTGCCTCAGCCAGACGATTGGCAGCTTCTCGAACCTGTTTCTGACGCTCAATGAAACGTTCTTTGCTCATAGCAGCCCAACCAATGACTGTGCTGCGCCGTTGCCAGCGCGTTTCCAGATGCAACCATATTATATCCTGCTTCCGAATCGAGGTTAATCAGCAAGGTGTTATCGCCGAGGTTCTCAGCATACTTGTAGCTGCCGGTGTGACCTCGATGAGAACGTCGCTGCCCAGCCTGGAAGAAGGCTATGGTCAGGTGGTACAATAAGAGCTCTGGACAATAGGGATACACGCTTGCTCTACCATCTCTTCCGCCCGCTTCTGTTCCGGCTCGACGCCGAGCGCGCGCACGACGCGGTGACGGCGATGCTCCGCGCTGCAAGCCGGACGCCGCTGCTGCCGCGGCTGATCGGCGCACGTTACGCCTGGGAAAACCCCATGCTTGCGGTCGAATGGGCAGGGTTGCGCTTCGCCAGTCCGCTCGGCGTTG
>DAOTWI010000241.1:0-8474 GCA_034436075.1 Roseiflexus sp. | reverse complement strand
GCCGTCACGCTGATCAGCAGCGATCCGCGCCGCAGACGCGCCACGATCACGGCGGATGCGACGATGCTCCCGCCGCCGTATACCGTCTGGCTGGGAATTGTGGCGCGGTAGCGCGTTCAGCGCAGCGACCCGTGGTATAATACTTTCGCGTCCTGGATGCGAACCGATATGTCTCCGTTGCACCCATTCACGGTACACCTGCCGATTGGACTGCTGCTCGGCAACGCGATTATGACGGCGCTCTACCTCTGGCGCGGCGACCGGTCGCTGGAAACGGCGGCATACCATTGCTTGTGGCTGGGATGGGTGTTGCTCCTGCCCGCAGTTGCCACTGGAACAATCGACGCGGCGCGGCAGGTGTTCGATCCGGTGCGCCCGCGCGATGATGCGCTGGTCTGGGTCAATGCCCATGCGCTGGCAGGCGTGGCAGTGATGGTCGTCTACTGGCAGGCATGGCAGTCCCGGCGACGGAATCCGGCGATCCTGGATGACGTCAGGACGCGGCACGGGTATCTGGCGTACCTTGCCATTGGCGCGGCGCTGGTGATAGTAACCGGGTGGCTGGGAGGGCAACTGGTCTACTCCCTGCGCCTGGGAGTGGGATGAGATGAGGCGTGAGGCGAGAGGCAAGGGGCGTGAGGCGTGAGGCGTGAGGCAAGAGGCGTGAGGCAAGAGGCGTGAGGCGTGAGGCAAGAGG
This sequence comes from Roseiflexus sp., assembly GCA_034436075.1. Lineage (GTDB taxonomy): Bacteria > Chloroflexota > Chloroflexia > Chloroflexales > Roseiflexaceae > Roseiflexus. The sequence continues at coordinate 7,777 of DAOTWI010000241.1, read as the reverse complement.
CAAGAGGCAAGAGGCGTGAGGCAAGAGGCGTGAGGCAAGAGGCAAGAGGCGTGAGGAGTGAAGGGGGAAATCGGTTTGCTACCCCGGATGGATTGTACGTAGTGCAAGTCAAAGCGCATTGGAATGCCATGTGTTCCGCTGATCACTCATCACTCATCACTTGGCGCTGATATAAGCGAAGGAGAACGGTATGCTCGGTTTGTTCTTCTATCTGCTGCTCTGGATTCCGCTCAATCTCTTGCGGTTAATATGGTCTGACTGGAAGATCGAAGGGCGTGCGAATCTGCCGCCGCGCCCGCAGGGAATGATTCTGGCGGTGAATCACCTGCACTGGAGCGACATTCTGGTGGTTGGCGCATCGCTGCCGCTCTCACACCGCCCCTGGTGGGTCGCCAAAGTCGAGTTGTTCAATCGCCCCATTATGGCATGGTGGTTTCGGACGATGCGGGTTATTCCGATCCGGCGCGGTCAGCGTGATCTGGCGGCGCTCGAAGCCGCCGAAGAGGCGCTCAAGCAGGGCGCAGTGCTGATCATGTTTCCCGAAGGGCACCGCAGCGATACGAAGCAGTTGCAGCAGGGGCGCGGCGGAGCAGTGCGTCTGGCAGTCCGCTCCGGTTGCCCGATCGTGCCGGTGGCGATCTGGGGCACAGAAGCCGGGTTTGGCGGCGTTCTGCGCCGCTCGCCGGTGCGCGTCCGGTTTGGCAAACCGTACCACCCGCAGGTTGAAGGCGACAAGATTCCGTTTGATCGGATGAGCGAACTTACCGACGATATGATGCTACGAATCGCCGAACTGATGCCGGAAAAGTATTGGGGATACTACCGCGAGCGCATGCTGGCGGAGACGACCGCGCCATCATCATAACGCCACTCGCTCTCCTGATAGGAAGATCAACCAGATATTGGACAATCTCGCGATCAGCGTTGGCTGAGCCTGTCGAAGCCAACGCGAGTTGAGCCTGTCGAAGCCAACGCCAACCGCGCCACAGATGCAGGCGTGATTGTCCGGGTTTTCGTTGATCGCCCTATAAGAAGCGCCGCCGCAGTTACGTCTCCGCTTTTTCCTCTGGTCCCAGAATAAGATCAGCGATATACACGGCAAGGCGCGCCGCCAGAGTCGTCAGCAGCAGGCTGAGCAACCCGACGAGCAGGCGGCGCTTCATTTCATCGTCGAACAGGGTGGTGTTCATCGTTCAATGCGCTCCTTGCGCTCCTTTGCATCACCACTGCGCAGTATACCACGTTCCACAACGGTTCATTGCGCGCCTCGACTGTCAGGACGCGGAGAACACGCCCTACGGGTGAAAAACCTTTACACCTGAGAACTTGGCGCTTCCACCTGTCGCCCAAGATGCGGAAATGCGCTGCGCAACCGCGCCACGATTGCCGTTGCCTCAGCATGGGCTGTCGCCCGCGTTGCGTCATCGGGCGGTGGAAGTTCCAGCATACGCTCATCGCTCCCGGCGCCGGCGGGGAAACGCCGCCGCAGTACGACGGTTGCGGCAGCCGCACCCACAAGGGCGCCGACGATGATCCCTGCCAGCAAGCCATCTCCTGATTGATCGTCGCGCATCATATCACCTCGAGATAATCGGCGTCGGGAAGCGGCGCGAACGGCGTGGTCGGCAGCGTCTGATACCAGTATGCCACCGACGCAATATCGTCCTGCAACGGCAGATAGCGCCCGCCGCTGCGCCAGCCCAGCGCCTGAATCGTCACCCGCAGATCGCGCTCGAAACGGATGGGATCGGTGATGTGCCAGCGATACATGCCGAAGCGCATCTGGGATCGATAGAGACCATCAGGACGAAGAACCTGCGCCAGCCCGGAGTAGGGGGTCGTGAATTCGCGGTAGCCGCCGTTCTCTTTGCCAACATCGAAATTGTACGACCCGCAGAAATAATCTTCTGTGCCGGTGCCGCAAATCGTCGGGTATTCGTCGTCGCCGTCGAGGTAGAACTTGATCTCCCCCTCGCCCCACCAGCCATTGTTGTTGACCCCCCACGCCAGATACGTGCCGACATAGTGCCCCTGTCCGCGCACACCGTCGAGAATCGTGTAGACCTGTTTGTAGGGCAGCGGGTTGACGCGCCGGAACTGTGCATGGAAGTAGGCCGCATCGTCGGGAACGTCGGTTTCGGTGAAGGTGACCTGGTAGTAGAGCGTCATCTCCTGTGCAGCGATGTTCGTCATCGTCATGCGAAACCCGGTACGGTAGGGCATGTCCCAGTAGCAGTTGAACGCGCTGCCAGGGTTCACACAGACCGCCAGCGAACTGATCTGCGCATACTGCCCCCAACCGCAGGCAAAAAAGTCGCCAGCCGGACACTCGACCGATGGCGTTTCCTGTTCGTCCCAATAGATGCGCAGAATACTGTGACGCCAGTGACCGGTCAACGTCATCCAGATATGCTGAATAGCGCCTGAACCCCGAACATCAGCAAGCGTTCGGGTTTCGCCGGGTGCAATGCGGATCGACGGCGAGATCTTCCAGCCGATCCCCAGGTCGCGGGCGCACAATGCGCCGGTTCCATCGGTCGCCATCCCGCCTTTGCCCTTCTCGCCAGTGAAATTCTCCGGGCTGATCGAACGAGTGCGCGCCTTCGACAGGCGCGCCAGGTTGCCCAGGTGCATGCCCAGACCGTTGAATGGGGTCATTCTCCGTCGTCCTTCGCGTACAGGCGCTGATACAAGTTGCTGGATTTCGGTTGACGGCGGAACAGTTAATTGATCACGTCGTCGCTGGGATTATACATCAACCAGGTCCGATGACAACACGCGGGGTATTCTTCACTGTCATACGGGCAAATATCCATTGTCAAAATCAGGTTTATCTTTATGAAACGCTAAACATCGCTTAAGCCGGGCTTCTATATCGGTTGGTGTGCACTTAATCGAGGTTCATCATACTCTGACTGGCTGAGACAACGTACCTTTTCGCCTTGCCACGAACAGCTGCAGGTTCAGGTGTTGCTCTGAAAGTGTATTGCGTGAAGAGAGGGAGGACATGCATCGTACCATTCTGATCGTTCTGCTGGTCGCCTGTACGCTGGCGCTGGCGGTCATGCCTCAAGGTCTGGCTGCGCAAACGGCAGAACCGCGCCTGTTGACTGATCCGTTTCTGCAACTGCCGACCGCCACCACAGTGCGAGTTGTCTGGTTCACCGAGTTTGAAGGTCGGCGTCACTTCATTAACTAACTATGGTGAAGGGTTGAGACAAACCGCAGAGGCGACCACGACGCGCATGACGCGCATGTACGAGGACGCAAGCTCGCGCATTCTGAGTCGTCCTTCGCCTGCAAGGGTGACTGAGCGTCCTGTCTGGCGTCACGAAGCGATCGCTACGGGTTTGATCCCGAATGTGCGGGTTCCGTATACAGTCACGAGCATTGACGACATGGGCAGGAGCGTTACCAGCCGGCAGTTCACGCTCCAGCCGCTGCCAACGCCTGGAACGCCGATGACAATTCTGCTCACCTCCGATCAGCAGAATCGCCTGATGTCGCCAGCCAACTTCCAGAAAGTGATCGAGACGGTTGGCAAAGTGGACGCGGTCTTTTTCGCGGGTGATTTTGTCGATGAGCCAAGCCGCGCCTCGGAGTGGTTTGATCGCTTCGATCCCGCCTGGCGCAACGTCAACAATCCTGCCAATCCAGGGTATGATCCGAACCGTCCGGCATTTTTCAGCGCCCGACCGGCGTTCTTTCCGGTGCTCCAGGGCAGGTATCGGGAGGTCTTCCCGGAGTTCCCGTACACTGGCGGTGAAATCCTGCAGCATGCGCCGCTCTTCGGTTCAATCGGCAATCACGAAACGCCAGGACGCTGGCGACCCAATGCCGAGTTTATCCTGAACGGACGCATGCAGACGGCGAATCTGAGTTTCATGGATAACGACCCGCAGCCGCGCTGGTATGCTGAAATTCGCTATGAACAGTTGAAGCGCAGCGATCCGACCTTCAATCCGACCAACGATCCCGCCTTCCGCGAACAGTGGATCATCGACAATTCCTACAACTTTACCAGCTACTTCGAGGTCTGGACGCTCCCGGATGATGGTCCTGCCGGTGAGTCGTACTACGCGTACAAGATCGGCGATGTCTTCGTTATCTCGATGAATGTGTCGCGTGTGTGGCGCACCTGGAATCTGCAGGAAGGACCAGCAAACGCGCGTTTCAGCCCGCGCGGCAAGTATACCGAGTTCTCCAGCGAACTGAACAACCCTAGCGAGTGGGGTTTTGGCGATATGTGGTTCGAGACCTACGACTCGACCTCGGATCAGTATGCCTGGCTGGTGCGCCAGCTCGAGAGTCCGGCGTTCAAATCGTCAAAGTACCGGATCGTTCTGGCGCATCAGACGATGTTCGGTCTTGGTGACAATTCCGTGCCAGTGATGGCTAACCCTGAGACGACGATTATCTACAACGATGGCGGCGTCGCGCGGGAGAAGAAGTTTATCTGGCCCGTCAGCTACGACGTCTGGGAGAGCGAGATTCAACCGCTGGTCGATGCCCGCGCGATTACCGAGATTCGCATCGAGTATCCGCTGGAGAAGGATGTCTGGCGGAATCAGATCGAGCCGCTGCTGCTCGAGCATGGCGTGCAGATGGTGCACAATGCACACTCGCACGTCTGGAACCGCACGATTGTCGAAGGCGCCAATGGACAAAAGGTTCACTACATTGAAACCTCGAATGTCGGCAACAGCTTTGGCGCCTATCTGCCGGGCTGGAAAGATACGCGTGTGCCATGGGCGATGTCGTTCTGGAACGAAGTGACCGGTCCAAACCCGCGCTGGAACCCCGCGAACTATCCACGCGCCGGCGACCCGCACGGCCGCGCTCCGATTATGCCGAACCTGTTCAATCCGATGCGTGAGATGGAGGGAACTGACCGCGACTGGCCCTTTGTGGACAGCAATAACGTGACCGTTTTCACCATCTTCGATACAGCCACGGGCGCAGTGAGCAGTTACGCTTTCGACACTCGCAAACCCGACAGCCCGGTGGTGAAGTTCGATGAGTTCTTCCTGCCGCCTGCCGCCGTCGATATCTTCCCGGCGACCGGTATGCTGGATACATTTGATCGCAGTGACGGACGTCTGGGGCGCAACTGGATCGGCGCAACGCAACCCGACCAGTATCGCATCGTCGGCAACCAGGTCCATGTCGAAAAGGGCGGACCTGTGATGTGGCGGCAACAGTTTGGTCCCAATCAAGAAGCGTTTGTCACGCTTAGCGTCATCAATCCACAGAGCAGACACTACACGTTGTTGCTCAAGGGGCGAGGAGTCAACGCAACACAGGGCGCCATTCTGGTTTCGTATGACGCCATCGACCGCCGGATCGTCGTGGAGGCGCTACGACCGGGTTGGGGCTGGTATGAGGTGCAAACCTTCCCGGATGTGATGCTCACTTCGGGCGATGTGCTCGGTGCGCGCGCCCTGCCGAACGGCTCAGTGCATGTGTATGCCAATTATGTGCCGGTTGGCGTGGCTGATACCACTGCCGTTGTCGGCAACCTGTACGTCAACCGTGGCGGTCGTATCGGGTTGTTCTTCCACGAAGCAAGCAACACGGTCGTCGATCATTTTGGCGGCGGCAATCGGTAAACGCTTCGCCATCGTTGATCGTAACCATAGCGTCATGTCTCGCTGGCGCGCGGGAAGCCTGCCTCTCGTGCGCCGTTTCTCATCTCGCACTGCATCCCAAACCCGGATACCGCTTGACATGCCTGTCCAGTGCATGCTATGCTGCCTTCATAACCTGATCTCCGCGCCACAAGAGAAACGTTCGCTCGTCAGGAATACAGACACGCGGCGCCTGTCGCGTCAGGATACCTGTTCATTGCTGCCCGTCCTGGTTGTCAGGACAGGGAGAGATCTCTTTTGTTGTCATTTCGCACAAGGAGGTGTCCATGGTCGAAGCCGTGACCGCTGATTCTTCGACAACGCAGGTCCCTGTGTCTGTGGATGACGTGATGACTGTCCTCCAGCGTTGCTATGACCCGTGCTGCAAGGAGCGGCAGGTCAGCGTGGTGGACATGGGGTTGATCGAGCAGGTGCGGGTGTCGGGCAGGCAAGTGGATATCGATATTATCCTGACGACCGGCTGGGGCCCTTTTTCGCTCCACCTTTTGCAGATGATGGAAGAAGAAGTCAAAAGCATCCAGGGAGTCGAGACGGTCAACGTCCAGATTACCTGGAACACGCCATGGTCTCCAGAGCGCCTGTCAGCGACGGCGCGTGAACGGTTGCGTCTCCCGCTGGAACACCTTCTCCCACTGCGCGAAGCGCGCCTGGCGCGCGAGCAGCATGTTCGTGAGTCGGACCGGTAGCGTATCAGCGTATTCAGGAGGATCGCCATGATCGACGATGCGTTCGTGTTCGACGGTGTCTGTCACGTGTTCAACTTCGACAGGTCTAACGCCTTTGGAAAGCCGGGAGAGATGTTTATCGAGCATCTGTACGCCTTCCATCAGGTGCTCAACGCTCCCGGCGAGAAAACCCTCACGCGCGAGGAGTATATGCGCGAATGGACGGTTGACGAAATTGCGCGCATGGTCTTCGACGAAAGCGCTACCGATATGATTATCGCGCAGCCGCTGCCGCTGACCGACCTGTTCAAGGATGGGCTGTCGAGTTGGGAGAAGTGCGCCGAGATGGCGCGCAAATACCCCGACCGGGCTGTGTTCTGGGGATCGATCAACCCGCTCGAAGGAAAGAAGGCGCTCGATCTGATGGAGATTCAGGTCAAGGAGTATGGCGCCAGAGCCTTCAAACTCTACAATGTGCGTTACGACTATGGGCAACCGTTCCCGTGGCGGATGGACGATCCGCGGGTTGCGTTTCCGGTCTTCGAGAAGGCGCTGGAACTGGGCGTGAACCTGATCGGCGTTCACAAAGGCGTACCGCTTGGACCGCAGCCGGTCGAGCATACGCAGGCGTGGGATATGGATGGCGCGGCAGCCAACTTTCCGGAGATCAATTTCGTCATTTTCCACGTCGGGTTGCCATTCATCGACGAAATCTGCTGGCAACTGGTGCGCTACCCGAACCTCTACGCCTCGATTGCTGCAACGGTCAACTTCGTCGTGCGTTCGCCGCGCGTCTTTGCTGAAACCATGGCGAAACTTCTCTTCTGGTGCGGTGAAGACAAGATCATCTATGGCGGCGAGACGCCGATCTGGCATCCGCGCGGCGCGCTGAACGCCTTCTGGGAGTTTGAACTGCCAGAGGATATCGTCCAGGGCTATGGGTGCGGTCAGTTGACGAAGGAGGCGAAGAAGAAGATTCTGGGCTTAAACCTGGCGCGCCTCCATGGTCTCGATGTTGAGGCGAAGAAGCGCAGCCTGGGGCTGGCAGCATAGGCGTTGAAGTGGGAGGCGCCCTCCTAACCGCCGGGCTGATCACACGAAGGGCGCCGCCGCGCCCTCACCCTGTCTTAGACACATGCCCTCAGCAGCCCCGCGTCAGCGGGGCTTCACTCGTTGAGCGCGGGCGTGATGGAGTTTGAGAAAATAATCCGGTATCGCCAGGTCTAGCCCGCACAGGCGGGCTTTGCAGCAGGAGCCTGCGGCTTATGGTTTTTGAGAAGATAATCCGCTATCGCCGGATATAGCCCGCGCAGGCGGGCTTCGCTTCCCGGAGCCCGCGACTTCAGTCGCCGGGCTACAAGGCGGATAGCGGAATGATTATTCAAAAACCATCACGACCGCGCGTGCGCGCCAGCCAGTGACGACGCAGCGCCGAGTGCCCCCCCTGCCCCCCCGCTTGCGGGG
>DAOTWI010000240.1:0-5347 GCA_034436075.1 Roseiflexus sp. | reverse complement strand
CGACCCACGGCGTTTCGAGGGCGGCGCCGCCAGCCGCCTCGATCCGTGCGCGCGCGCTGGCGCTGAACTTATGCGCATGAATCGTCAGTTTGCGCTCCAGTTCGCCGTCGCCAAGGATCTTGACCGGCTTCGCCGGGTGAATCCATCCCTGCTCAACCATGGCTGCGATGGTCAGTTCCGTCCCGTCCGGCACACTGTTGAGCTGGCCGACATTGATAATCTGGTATTCGACCCGCCAGCGGTTCTTGAACCCGCGCAGCCTGGGCATTTTGCGGGTAATGCGCATCTGCCCGCCTTCGAAGGAAGGCGATGGATTGGGACCGGAACGCGCCTTCTGCCCCATCATGCCCTTGCCGCCGGTTTTGCCTTTGCCAGAGCCAATGCCGCGTCCGATGCGCTTGCGTTCGCGGTGTGCGCCTGGGGCGGGCTTCAAGTCGTGCAGTTTCATGATCATCTCTCCCATCACGCCTGCCGGCCAGCAGTAAGTTGCGCCTGGAGCGCCGCGAGTTCGTCCCACTTTCCTGCGGCTGCCAGGCGCGCCTGTTCGGGCCAGGTGTCGGTGAACGCCAGGCGAGTCTTGCTGGCGCGCAGAATCTCACTGATCTGCGCCGGTTCGAGCGCCGCCAGTTGAGCGAACGTGGTAATGCCTGCCGTATGCAGCGCGCGCGCAATTTTCGGACCGATGCCCTCAATCCGTGTCAGATCGTCGCCTGGATTGTCGGCTGGCGCATCACCGTCGGGAATCTCTTCAACGCTGACCAGGTGGCGCACCTTGAAAATCATGCCGCGAATCGTCGGTGTATCGTCGTGAACAACGACGCTATTGAGCCGGCGCAATCCCAGCGATTGAATGGTCGCTTTCTGGTCGTGGCTATATCCTATTGCGCTTTTGCGATACGTAATCTTCAATCTGGACATCAGCTAAGCCTCCTGAGGCGCCGGTTCGCGGCGCATCCGCCGCAGGTTCAATTCGCGCGGCGTCATGCTGCGTATGCGCGCCTGCTCTTCGAGCGACGTCAACGCACTGAGGGCTTTAAAGGTCGCCTTCACCACGTTGATCGGGTTGTTGCTGCCATAGCGTTTCGAGAGCACGTCCTTGATGCCAGCCATTTCGAGCACGGGGCGCACCCCGCGACCAGCGATAACGCCGGTTCCAGGGGCCGCCGGGAGCAGGCGCACCTTTGAGGCGGCGAACTCTTCCTGCACCTCGTGCGGGATGGTCGTGCCGGAGAGCGGCACCCGGATCAGGTTCTTTTTGGCCGCCTCTACGCCCTTACGGATCGCTTCGGGCACTTCAGCGGCTTTTCCCATGCCAATGCCGACGTGCCCCTTGCCATCGCCAACAACGACAACGGTGCTGAAACTGAAGCGGCGCCCGCCCTTGACCACTTTCGAGACGCGGTTGATCTGCACCACGCGCTCTTCGAGTTCGAGTTCGTCCGCATGAATGCGTCGCTTGATCACTGTCACACTCCATCAAGGCTAGAGGTTGCGGCGAAGGCGGCGCTGTAAGCCGGCGACCGTCAACCTGCAGGGTGTTGCTGAACTATTCCGACGACAGCGTCAGAACTTCAATCCGCCTTCGCGCGCCGCGTCGGCGAGCGCCTGGATGCGCCCGTGATACTTGAAGCCGCCGCGATCAAACACGACGTATTCAATACCTGCTGCTCTGGCGCGTTCTGCAATGGCGGCGCCGACCACTTTCGCTCGTTCGGTTTTCGTCTTGCCAGCGAGCGACGGTTGCAGCTCAGATTCAACGGTCGAGGCGGCCGCCAGCGTTCGACCGACCGTATCATCAATGACCTGAGCGTAGATATGCATATTACTGCGAAAGACGCACAGTCGCGGGCGCTGGAGCGTCCCGCTGACTTTCTTGCGCACGCGACGGTGGCGTCGGATGCGCAGTTCGCGCGGTGTTCGTTTTGCCATAGTCATCTGCTCCTTGCGGCAGAGATTGCCATCCCCTGCCTGTGCTGAGTCGTGAACGGCGACGGAAAGCGTCAGCGCGCTTTACCCGCCTTGCCCGCCTTGCGGCGCACACGCTCTTCGCGGTATTTGATGCCGTATCCCTTGTACGGCTCCGGCGGCCGCAAAGCGCGCAGTTTTGCAGCTTCCTCGCCAACTTTCTGCTTGTCGATTCCTCGTACAATCACCTGCTGCGGCTCATTGGCGCTACGGCGTTCCATCACCTCAAAGGTCACGCCGTCGGGCGGGGTGACGCGGATCGGATGGGAAAATCCCACCTGAACGATCAGGTTCTTTCCTTCGCGCGCAGCGCGATAGCCGATGCCGGTAATTTCGAGCACCCGCTGATACCCATCGGTGACGCCGATCACCATATTGGCGATGAGTGAGCGCGTCAACCCGTGCAGCGCGCGATGCTGTTTGTTGTCCGAAGGGCGTGCAACGGTAATGACGCCGTTTTCATTGGTGATCATCATCTCCGGCGACAGTTGCTGCGTCAATGTTCCCTTTGGACCTTTGACAGTCACCAAGTTCCCTTCGGCGATCGTCACCTCGACGCCGCGCGGCACCGGAATTGGTTTCTTTCCAATACGCGACATAATCTCCTCCTCGGCGCTGCTCACCAGACGTAACAGAGAACCTCGCCGCCGACGCGCTGCTGCCACGCCTCGTGTCCAGCCATCACGCCGCGTGGCGTTGAGAGAATGCTCAACCCCAACCCGCCACGCACGCGCGGAATATCGGCGCGTTTGGTGTAGATGCGCAGCCCTGGCTTACTCACGCGCTTCAGCCCGGTAATGACCGGTCGCCGATCGGGAGTGTATTTCAAGGTAATCACAATCGTATCGTACGGTTTGCCTTCCTGCACCGTGAAGTCTTGAATGAACCCCTCACGCTTGAGAATCTGCGCGATGGCGAGTTTCATTTTCGACGACGGGATCGACACCGTTGCGTGGCGGGCCATGCACGCATTTCGAATACGGGTCAGCATATCGGCAATCGGATCATTCACGCTCACTGCGATCCTCCTTTATTTCCGGACTGACGGCAATGTTCATCTGTGCTCCGCCTGCTACCAGCTCGATTTCGTCACACCGGGGATCAACCCGCGCAGGGCGTGTTCGCGGAAGCAGATGCGGCACATGCCGAACTTGCGTATGTACGCACGCGGACGACCGCAGATCTTACAGCGGTTATAGGCCCGCACCTTGTACTTTGGCGGCCGCTGTGCTTTGACAATCAATGCCTTTCGTGCCAAACCAGGTCTCCTTATCAATGATCCAGGCTGGTCAGCGCCCATCTGACGGGCGCTCCTGGCCCGGACTAATCGCGAAACGGCATGCCGAGGCGCTTCAGCAGCGCGTACCCCTGTTCGTCGTCGGGCGCAGTCGTCACAATCACCACTTCAAGACCGCGGAGTTTATCGACCTTATCGTAGTCGATCTCCGGGAACACAATCTGCTCGCGCAGACCAAGCGAATAGTTGCCGCGTCCATCGAACGAACGGCGACTGACGCCGCGAAAATCGCGCAAGCGCGGCAGCACCAGGTTGATCAACCGGTCAAGAAACGACCACATGCGCGGACCGCGCAGCGTCACCATGGCGCCGATCGGCATCCCCTGACGCACCTTGAACGCCGCGATCGACTTTTTGGCGCGCGTGATCACTGGTTTCTGACCGGCGATTGCTGCAAGATCGGATGTTGCCGCATCGAGCGCCTTGGAGTTCTGGATCGCCTCGCCGAGCCCGATATTCAGGACGATCTTTTCCAGCCGCGGCGCCTGCATCACCGAGCGGTAGTGAAACTCCTGCATCAGCGCCGGCACGACTTCGGTTTGATATTTTTCTTTGAGGCGTGGTACCATTCCCTGCTCCTCAAGGAACCTGGAGCGCGGTTATCGCTCCGGTTGCGCCTTTACTCATCAATGACGGCATCACAGGCTTTGCAATACCGCACCTTCTTGGGGCGGCCCTTGTGGTCCGTCTCTTCCAGAAAGCGATGCCCGGTGCGTGACGCACGACCGCACTTCGGGCAGATCAGCATCACATTCGACACATGAATCGGCGCTTCCATCTCGATGATGCCGCCGGGTTGTCTGGGACCGCGCGGTTTCATGTGCCGTTTGACCATATTCAGGCCCTCGATGATCACCCGCTGCTCTTTGGGGCGCGACTCCTTGATTTTGCCGCGCTTCCCGCGATCCTTGCCGGTAATGATCAGGACCTCGTCGCCGGTTTTGACATGCATTGCACGTTCTCCTGGAGCAATTACAGCACTTCCGGCGCCAGCGAGATGATCTTCATGAACGCGCGTTCACGCAGTTCACGCGCGACGGGACCGAAAATGCGCGTACCGCGCGGGTTATTGTCTTTCCCGATAATCACCGCCGCGTTGTCATCGAACCGGATATGCGAGCCGTCAGGGCGGCCATACTCCTTGGCGGTGCGCACGATCACGGCGCGCACCACTTCGCCTTTCTTCACCGCGCCGCCGGGAGTCGCTTCCTTGACCGACGCGACAATCACATCGCCGACGCGCCCGTAGCGCACATGCGAACCGCCCAACACCCGGATGCACAGTATCTCTTTGGCGCCGGTATTATCGGCGACGCGCAGGCGCGTTTCCTGCTGCACCATGGTCAGGCCTCCTCATTGCGCTTGATAATCTCGACCACTTCCCACCGTTTGGTTTTGCTCAACGGGCGAGTCTCGCCGATGCGCACGATATCGCCAATTTGGCACTGTTGTTCATCGTGCGCGTGAAACTTGCTGGTGCGGCGAACAATCTTTCGATACAACGGATGCGGTTTCAGATAATCAACTGCCACCACAACCGTCTTTTGCATTTTATTGCTGACGACTCGCCCAACTTTGAATTGCCGTCGCGGTCCTTCAGTCATCGCTGTCTCTCCTACGACTCAATGCCCAGTTCGCGTTCACGCAGAATCGTCTTGATCCGCGCAATATCGCGCCGGACTATCCGCGGGCGACCGGTCGCCGTCAACTTGCCCATCACCTGCTGGAAGCGCAGGTTGAACAATTCTTCATAGCAATCTTTCAATTTTGCGCGCAGTTGCTCGTCATCCAGTTTGCGCAACTCATCGGCTTTCATGCTGCGCCCTCCAGATCTTCACGCGGAACGATCTTGCACTTGATCGGCAATTTCTGCGCGGCGCGTTCGAGCGCTTCGTGGGCGATTTCGGGGCGCACTCCGGCCAGTTCGAACATGATGCGTCCCGGCTTGATCACCGCCACATAGTGATCGACGGCGCCCTTTCCCGACCCCATGCGCGTCTCGGCGGGCTTGGCGGTAACTGGCTTATCCGGAAAGATACGGATCCAGATTTTGCCGCCGCGCTTCACGTGATGGCTGATGGCGCG
>DAOTWI010000239.1:0-1928 GCA_034436075.1 Roseiflexus sp. | reverse complement strand
CGGGGTATGACTGCCCCGCCAGCGCTGGCGAACGGAACGGCGCGGCGCGATACCGGGCAAGCGCGCGTGCGTGTTCCGCCCTGAAGCGCAGGTTGTCCAGCAGAAACGCTTCGTCGAGCGCATCGACCAGCTGGTTGACCAGCGCAACGTCCACCGGTATGCCGAGCATCGCGCGCAATTTCCCGGCAATTGTCGCGCGATGATGCTTTCCATCGCAGAAGAGCAGCGCGGGACTGAGTCCCTGAGAGATCACCAGGAAACGATCCGACATCTGGAGCGGATCGCGCAGCAGCAACGACGGCTGGCCATCGTGCATCACCTGGCGAATATCAATGGCGCGCAGTTTCGGATACTGATCAGGAGGAAGCAACATAGCGCAGTTCATCCCGATGGTCGCGGATTTTGATGATTGCCGCAGCCACATCGTCCATGTCGCCGGGATCGGCGAGCAGCAGCCATTGCGGCAGCCAGATCGCCTCGCGACATGCCTGCTCGGCGTTCGGGCATGCGCCAGCGCGCGCAAATGCCAGACCAAGCGACTCCTGACGATAGAGCGGGAAGGGATAGCCGGTCGAGCACGGAATGCCTTCCGCTTCGAGCGCCTGCTCGAACAGATCGCGCGGCACACCGAAGGCGCGTTCATCGTAGCGTACCATATACAGGTGGAAGGCATGCCGGTCGGCGCGCGCGTCCCAGCGCATTGGCTGAATGCCTTCGATATCGGCAAAGAACGCATTCAGGCGGCGCGCGCATGCCATACGCCGGTCGGTCTGCTCGTTGAGGCGTTCAAGTTGCGCCAGGAGAACGGCGGCCTGCCAGGCGGAGAGGCGCATGTTCGTACCCAGGTTCGGGTGTTCATACCAGGCGCCGCCGATGGCGCGTCCCTGGTTCACGCGGCTGCGGATAGCGTCGGCGAGCGCCCGATCGTTCGTCGTCAGGGCGCCGCCCTCGCCAGCCGTCATATTCTTGCTGCTCTGGAAACTGAACGATCCGACATCGCCAAGCGACCCGCACATCTGACTGCGCCACGATGCGCCATGCGCGTGCGCTGCATCTTCGATCAGCAGCAGCGCGTGGCGTCGCGCCAGCGCCGTCAGTCGGTCCATATCCGCCGCGTGACCGGCGAAATGAACCGGAATGACCGCCCGTGTACGCGATGTGATCGCCGCTTCCGCTGCATCAGGATCGAGGTTGTAGGTATCCGCTTCGACATCGGCGAACACCGGCGTGGCGCCGACCAGACGCACCGCCGATGCTGTGGCAATGAAGGTGTAAGGGGGGACGATCACCTCATCGCCAGGACCGATGCCCGCTGCCATGAGCGCCGCGACCAGCGTTTGTGTGCCATTGACTGCGGCAATGCCGCAGGCGCAGCCATGATGCTGTGCGAATGCGCGCTCGAACTCCTCAATGACCGGTGCGAACCCGCCCCAGTCGTCGCTGTGGAGCACAGCGAGCACCCGTTGCTCTTCGCGCGCGTCCCACTGCGGCCAGCGGGGCCAGGGACGGGTGCGCACCGGTGCGCCGCCGTTGATTGCGAGGGTTGCCATAAACCTCCCCGGCTACGGTCAGAATGCGATAAACGCCGTTGCAAGGTAGCATAGCCGGGGAGAATTGTCAATTGACAGGACGAGCCGGAGTGCAGGCAGGCATTGTCAGGAACCATCGTGTTCCCGGCAGGCGCGCCCGCGCGGACGTGATGGTTTTTGAGAAATTAATCTGGTATCGCCACGTCCAGCCCGCGCAGGCGGGCTTCGCTTCCCGTAGCCCGAGGCTTCAGTCGCCGGGCGGGTAGGCGGATAGCGGAATATTTAATCAAACTCCATAACGCCCGCGCTGAGCGCACGAAGCCCCGCTGACGCGGGGCTGCACGTAGCGGAGGGCGCGGCAGCGCCCGTCGTGTGCTCAGCCCGACGGTTCAGCCCTTC
>DAOTWI010000238.1:0-3408 GCA_034436075.1 Roseiflexus sp. | reverse complement strand
GCCGTCAGAGACGCTGGCGGGGATGAGGATCGCGGCATGTGGGCAGGCGTGACCGTCACCGCGATGAGGGGCGGGGCGAAGGTGACGGTCACGTGGGCGGCTGCCGGAACGCCAGGCGCCGCCAGAGACGCTGGCGGGGATGAGGATCGCGGCATGTGGGCAGGCGTGACCGTCACCGCGATGATAGCGTTGTATCGGCAACCGCCTATGACGTACTGATCTCCTTCCGCGAGGCGACCGCTGCGCGTGTGCTGCCAGAACCCTGGTATGCGCCGTAAAGATGACGTGCCACCGCGCCGCACGTTCTATGAGCAGCGGGCTGAAGCCCTCACTCAGTATGTTGAAGCCCCTTGTTTCAGCCGCCGCATCGTCTCGGCTTGTGGCATGACCGGGCTATGTTCCATTTCCTGACGCTGGCGAATGACCGTTGTGCATACGTTGCCACGCTGCGACGGACTGTGCAGCCAGGCGGTGCGGTCATCATTTCCACATTCGCGCCGGATGGCCCGCCGCAGTGCAGCGGTCTTGAGGTCGTGCGTTACGATGAGCAATCCATTCTTGCGGAGTTGGGCGCAGAGTTTCAGCTTCGAGAGGTTCGACGCGAGACGCACATCACGCCGTGGCAGTCCGAGCGGCGCTTCATGTATTTTCGTTTTCAGCGACGGACATAACCAGGAAAGCATATGCCCGAACCTGCAACTATATCCGCCGTGCTGCGCTCGAAAGACGGCGATCCGTCTCAATGGCGTAGGCGGGGGCGGTCGAGCGCTGTGTAGAGCAGCGCCGGACAATTCGTCTCACACGGCGCAGGGGAGTGGACAGGCGAAGAGTGACGCTCCATGATACAATACCAGGTTGCCCGAAGCAGGCGCTGAGACGAAAGAATTGCGGAGGTGACATGAACGCTCTCGAGATGTTGCAAACAGCCGAATTTGTCGTGGATGCCCACGGGAATAAGAAGGCCGTGCTGCTTGATTACAAGGTGTGGGAGGCACTGCTCACCTTGCTTGAAGATCGGGAAGATGCAGAGGAAATACGTCGTCTCCGCCAGGCTGGCGAAGAGACGCTTTCGTGGGAACAGGCGAAGGCGGAACTGCATGAAAAATAGATGATAGCGCCCGCGTGGTCACCGTTTACCGGGTGAAACATCGACGTGAAGCTTATCGTTGATGTCATCTGGCAGCAGGGACGCCGGTTCGTTTCGCGTTTCGGCATGGGCAGTACGTGGATGCGTATACAGCAAAGGTGATCTGTGACGGTGTTGCTGTTTGACCGAAAGACGAACGAAGTTGTCTTCGATATCAACTTCTGGCATTACCGCACCATTGTGGAGGCTATTCGCTCGCTCCACATCCTGCCCGACGAGAAGGTCGATTCTTTGCACGAGCAATTTCAGGGCAACGGGCTGACAAAGGTGGAGGCCCGCCTGGTTGCGGCGTCCATTCGCGCCCAACTGCTCCCGGCGCTCAAGGAGGACGAGCGATTATTGTTAGACGGCAGCCACACGACCGAGCCGGATGATCGCACATTTTATACTGAACCGGATAATTGGCATAAGAACTATAGCGCCAACCGTCACGTTTTGGAAGCGTTTGTCCGGTGCTGCGAGACGTGTAACGGCTTCGAGGTCGCTTAGAGCGGTCTCGCCAGACTGGACTGCAGGGGATCGGGGCTGAAGGAAGTATTTGGAGATCGATGCTACCCTCTGCGTCTGATTCGGCCGCCTGGTGCGTGGGCATGCCTGGATAGCGATCAGCAAGCGCTTCAGTATTTTTGCCAAAAAGTGCTCAATGCGTTTCAAGAAAGTTTGGCATCGGTTTCATATCCCGATATTTCGGTGACACCGATAGCAGTTTATCGAGAACTTCAAGGAACCAGATAACAAGCACAGGCTGATGGTTTTTGAGAAATAATCCGGCATCGCCCAGTCTAGCCCGCGCAGGCGGGCTTCGCTTCCCGTAGCCCGCGACTTCAGTCGCCGGGCTGCTATCCCAGGCATGCGTGGGCGTTGGGGTGAGGACGCGACAGGTCCTCATCCCCACATCCTCAGACCTGCGGGAATCCGTCGCATCCGCGAGAATCCGCGTTCCCTTCGCGCCTCCTCGCAATGACAGCAGCATAGAGAGTTCGCGCCCTCCGTTTCTCCCGACCAGCCCACCACGGTAAAAGTTCCGTTCATCACATGTGTTCAGATCACTTGAGTTCGTCTTCAGACGTGCGCTATAGTGGGAGGAACAAGCAAAAAGGCTTGTTGGCGGCACTGCACGTTTCAGCGGGAAGCGTCACGTCAGCGAGCGAAGTGATACAAGGATCGACATCGTGTCTTCAGTCAGCAACGCAGAGTACATCGCACTCAAGAAACTCATCAAGGAACGCGGTCTGCTCGAGAAGCAACCATGGTTTTTCATCGGAGTCATTGCGCTCAAGGTCGGCATGCTCATTGCCAGCATCGTCATTCTGTTTCTGGTCGATAACCTCTGGATTCAGGCGCTGAACGCCATTTTTATGGGGTTTGTCCTGGCGCAGATTGGATTTACGTCGCATAGCGCCTGTCACCGGCAGATTTTTCACAAGGTCGGCTGGAACGATGCGGTTGGCATCTTCCTCGGCAATCTGCTCTTAGGATTGAGCGCCGAATGGTGGACTGGCAAGCACAATGCGCACCACGCGCATCCCAACCACGACGGGATGGACCCCGACCTGGACGTGCCGGTGGTGGCGTTCACGCCGGAGCAGGCGGAGTCGCGCCGCGGCATCTGGCGCTGGATGGTCAAGCATCAGGCGTGGCTCTTTTTCCCGCTGCTCACGTTGCAGGGGTATGCGCTGCGTGAGGTCAGCTATCGCTTCGTGCTGAGTCCCGATTCGCGGCGGCGCGGCATCGAGATTGCGATGATGGCGCTTAACCTGGTCTGGTATCTCTCGCTGCCGATCATCGCGCTGGGATCGTGGGCAGGGATCGGGTTCATTCTGATCAGCCAGGCGTTCTTCGGCGTGTACCTGGGTTCAGTCTTCGCGCCCAATCACAAAGGGATGCTGATCGTCGATGACAACACGCAGATCGACTTTTTGCGCCTCCAGGTGCTCACGGCGCGCAATGTCAGCGGTCACCCGATCACCGATTTCTGGTACGGCGGTCTGAACTATCAGATCGAGCATCACCTGTTCCCGTCGCTGCCGATGCACCGCCTGCGCGAAACGAGCGAGATCGTCAAGGAGTTCTGCGCGAAGCATGGCATTTCGTACCACGAAACGTCGATGATCCAGTCGTACCGCGAGATCCTTGGCTATCTCCACGAAATCGGCGCGTCGCTACGTGCGCCAAAGGCGGCGGCATCGTCGTCGGTGTAGGAGTTATGTTTCCCCTCAACCCGTTCCCGGAGAGACGTTGCATTGCAACGTCTCTCCGGG
>DAOTWI010000237.1:0-2043 GCA_034436075.1 Roseiflexus sp. | reverse complement strand
CGCGGCGCACCAGCGGCAACGCCGGCAACCTGTACGTCATCGGCGGCGCCGTGGCGCCAGGCGCCACCTTCTCCAGCAACTCGGTGCTGGTCGGCGATGTCGATGCCAGCGGCAACCTGACCTGGCGCAGCCCTTCGCCACCTTACCGGCTGCCTTCTACCGTAGGGCTCGAAGGAGCGCGCGCGTTCGTGCATACAACCACCGCGGGCAAAACCTTCCTGTACGTCGTCGGCGGGATCAGGGATCAGGCGGGACCGCCCTCGCCCTCGATGTCAAACTTCGTCTACTACGCCGAGATCAACGCCGACGGCAGCCTGGCGCTCGGCGGCGATAATCGCACCTGGAACTCGACAGTGTTGCCCGTTGTCATGGGCGTGCAAGGCGTGAGCGACGCCGCTGTGACCGTCGGGCGCTATACCAGCGCCGATGGAACGCTCACTCAGGACATGTTCTTCATCTACGGCGGGCGAACAAACGCCAGCGACGAGAACGTGGACACCGGCGTCGTTCGCAAAGGCGTCATCAACCCTGCAACCGGCGCGATCACCTGGGAAGACAGCAGCATGGGCGGCGGGACTGCAACGCTTCCCTTCAACCGCAACACGCACGGCGCCGTCGAGTTCAACGGCTCGATCTACATCATCGGCGGGCGCACCGGCGGCACGATCAACCGCGACGGGTATGCGTCGTATATCGATCCAACCAGCCTGCGCTTGTTCAAGGACGGACCGCTCAACTTCTACAGCGACTCGTTCGGCGCGCTGCCGTTCTCTGCCAACCCGGGACGGCGCAATCCCGGCGTGGTGCTCGTACCGACGAGCAACCCGAACTACGCCTTCGCCTATCTACTCGGCGGGACGGACGGAACCGCGCCGTCCAATCAGGTGTTCCGCGCAACCATCGGACCAAGCGCCGACCAGACCTTCTACCCGACGACCGGCTACTACTACTCGAAGCCCTTCTCGATGCTCGACCTGATCAACGAGAACCAGGCGACCGTGCGCAAGATGACCTGGTTGACGAACATCGACCCGGCGAGCGGCGGCGATATCCGGCTCGATTACCGCGTCTACTCGCCGTCGAGCGGCAACTGCAACGACACCGAAGGCGGCTGGATCGAGGTGAAAGACCCTGCCGCGGGCAGCGGGCGCTTCTCGAAGGTCAACCCCGCTGGCGCCGCCTATGCGGTCAATGCGCAGGAATACGCCGAGGATCAACGCTTGCCGCCGGGCAACTGCTTCCAGTACCGCGCCGCCTTCACGCGCGGCTCAGTGCAGAACACCTCGCCGGTGCTGCTGCGCCTTGGCATGGAAGTTATCGTTCCTGGCAACCCCGACCTCAACTGGCCCGTCGACGCCGTGACCGTCACCCAAAACGCCGATAGCACGACTCGTGGCATCGAGGTGCGCCTGCGCAACCAGAACCTGATCGACCCGCCGACGCAACCGGCGAATGTGTGCCATGCCTCGCAGCCGGGGTGCAACCCTGAAGGCACGTTCTTTGTCGATGTCTTCATCTTCCCGCCGGGTGTTACGCCGATCTCGCTGACGCTGCCGCTGCTCGCGCCCGGCGGCGCCAGCCTGAGCAACCCGGCGCTCGCGCCCTATCACCGCGCCTGTCTGCAAATCCCGAAGAACGTCATGCAGAAGGACGTCACCCACCTGATCCGCGAAACAGCCCGCTGGAGCGACATTCAGGCGGTGGGCATCGACGGATGCGCCTCGGCGGCGACCAACTTCGTGACCGGACGAGGCAAGCCACTGCGCGACTTCCTCGATCAGGGCAGCGGAGTCTACAAAATCATCCTGGTCGCTGACTCGCATACCGACCTGAAAGGATTGGTGATCGAGTCTGACGTAGCAAATGGCGACCACCCGGCGGAACGGAACAATGTGAGCGCGATTTTTGACGTAAACTTCGTCGCTGGCGGCGCAGGTCCGGGCGATGGGGATCAAGAGGGGGTCACCCGCGTCTTCCTGCCGCTTGTCACGAGATAGCAGGCAGGAAACAGCGCAGGGAGGTGCGGAGGGCGGCGCGCCCTCC
>DAOTWI010000236.1:0-1975 GCA_034436075.1 Roseiflexus sp. | reverse complement strand
GCCAGCCCGTATAACGGACTTAATTCCTGACAATGGCTATGACGAAACGCCCACATCGCCCAATTATCTCCCGCCGTCGCTTCCTGCAGGCGTGTGCGTGTACGGCGGCGGCGGGGGCGTTTGGCGCGACGGGATATGCCGTCGCCAACGCGCCGCTCCCCGCGCCATATTCCGAGTCGTCGGTCTTTCAGACGCCGGTTGCTGGCAAACCAGCGCCGGACGCGCCCATCCTGCTGGTGACGAATCCGGGGGCGCAGCCGTCGTTTGGCGCGTATCTCGGCGCCATTCTGCGCGCCGAGGGATTTGTGGCGTTTCGGATGGCGCGCCTTGACGCAATCAATCCGGGTCTGCTGGCGCAGTTTCCGCTTGCGCTGCTGGCAGCCGGTCCGTTCACCGCCGAAGCCGCCGATCTGTTTCGGGCGTATGTGCTGAATGGCGGGCATCTGATCGCCTTTCGTCCCGATCCGCGTCTCGCCGACCTTATGGGCGTGCGCGCCCTTGGCGGCGAGGTAACCGATGGCTTGCTGTCGGTCGCCGATCATCTGCTCGCAGAGGGCATCGTCACGCAGGCGCTTCAGGTCCATACCCCGGTAGCGCAGTACGAACTGTCCGGCGCTGAGGCAATTGCCTGGGTTACCCGCCGTGACGGCAGCCGGACATCCTACCCCGCTGTCACAGTGACGCGTGCCGGAAAAGGCGTCGCTGTGCTCTGGGCATTCGACCTGCCCCGGAATATCGCTCTCATCCGCCAGGGGAATCCGGCGTTGGCGAACCAGGAGCGCGATGGATTGGACGGGATTCGCACAACCGATCTGTTCGTCGATTGGATCGACCCGGATGTGGTGAGCGTCCCGCAGGCTGATGAACAGCAGCGTCTGCTTGCGAACATGATCCACGCACTGACCGGCGCGCTGCCGCTGCCGCGTCTCTGGTATCTGCCGGCTGGCGCTGCGGCGGCGCTGGTGACGACCGGTGATGCGCATGGGATTTGGGCGCGCCATATTATGCCGGGGATTGAGATTGTCGAACGCTACGGCGGAACCATCTCGGTCTATTACACGACGCCTACTGTCAGCGCGGCGCGACGCACGGTGCGGCGCATCCAGTGGTGGGGCGAAACACTGCCAATCATTGGACACATCTTTGAAGAACGTTCAGGCTACCCGACCCCCTGGCTAGTTGAGCAATGGCGCGAACGCGGTCATGGGTTTGGGCTGCATCCATGGGTGGAGCAGGGCGTTGCCCACGGCTACAGCCACGCCTGGAACGACTTCGTAAAACACGGGTATGGACCTGCAGCGCCGACGGTGCGCACGCACCGCGTTCTGTGGTCGGGTTGGGTTGATACCGCAAGGGTGCAGGCGCAGTACGGCGTTCGCATGAACCTCGATTATTACCACGCCGGTCCGGCGATGCGTCGCTCTGACGGCGGCTTCATCGAAGGCTACCTCGTCGGCAGCGGGCTGCCGATGCCGTTCGTCGATGAGCATGGCAACGTGCTGCGCGTCTATCAGCAGCACACGCACCTTGTCGATGAGCACCAGATCGCTGCGTTTGACCACGGATACGAAATGAACCTGAGCGTGGCGGACGCCGTGGCGCTCTCGCGCCAGCAGATCGATCTTGCGATTGAACGATTTCCATCGGCGCTCGGCTTGCAGAGCCACTTCGACCCCTATGCGTTTTCGCCGGAAAAGGCGGCGCTTGAGCGCGACTGGCTCGATGGCATCCTGTCGTATGCCGCTGCGCGCGGCGTCGCCATTCTATCTGCCGAGCAATGGCTGGCGTTCACCGAGATGCGTGACCGGGCGGAGATGCGTGGCCTGACATGGGATGAAACTGAAGGTACATTGACGTTCGAGGCGGTTGTTGAGGGTGAATCGCACCACGCGCTGGCGCTGCTGCTGCCGCTGGAACATCGCCAGCGCACCCTGCGCCAGGTGACGATCGACGGCGTGCTGGCGAGCGCCGAGCA
>DAOTWI010000235.1:0-8751 GCA_034436075.1 Roseiflexus sp. | reverse complement strand
ATAGCGTAGCCGTTGAGCGTTCGCGCAGCGGTGCGCAGGCGATCCAGGATGCGGACGGCATCATCCGGGTGCGGCGCCGGCGCGCGCACATACACCTGCCCCGCCGCCAGATCCGTCAGGTAGGACTCCTTGCCGCCAAAACCGGCGCGCTGCATCAATGCCCGAATATCCTTCGGCGCAACCCCAACCCGCACCAGCAGATCGTCCGGTTGCGCCGCGCTGATAAAGGCGCCCCACAGATCGCTGCCGGAAGAGGTGTCAATCTGGATTGCCGGAATATCGGCGCTGCGTAGCGCGGCGCGCACGGCGGCAAGTTCAGCGGCCACGTCCTCTGCCAGCCCTTCGGCAGTATACGCCAGAAGCGTCGTCGGGCGGCGATCCAGCGCCACTGGCAATGCCGACAGCCAGTGCCCGCCATCGGCGATCTCCAGCGCCAGCACTGCTGAAGCGATCAGCGATTGCTGCGCCAGCGTTGCACCGATGTCGAGCGCCTGTGCAACCCGCCGCGGTAGGGCGATCACGGTCGCGCGCGCACGCGGCAGCGGCGCCAGTTTCAACGTCACATCACAGAGCAGCCCCAGCGTCCCGTGTGCGCCAACATGCACTTTTTGCAGGTCGTATCCTGCCACATTCTTCACCACCGGTCGCCCGATCCGCGCCACGCGCCCGTCGGGAAGAGCGATGGTCGCTGCCAGCAGCATGTCGCGGATGCTGCCATACCGCATACGGAGCGGCGCATTGGCATTCGCAGCAACAATGCCGCCAATCGTTGCGGCAGACCAGGGGGATGCCAGCGGCGCCCACATCCCGTGATCCTGCAACATGGATTGTAGGTCTTCCAGGCGCGTCCCGGCGCCGACGGTGACATACAGGTCTTCCGGGGCAAGCGTGCGAATGCCGGACAGACGCCCGGTAGAGAGCACAGCATCGGCAGGCGGCAGGAGCGCCGATTTCGTGCCGCCGCCCCGGATGCGCACACTCTTCCCGGCATCAATCAAGGCGCGCAGCGTTTCCGCTGCTTCCTCCGGGTTTTCCGGCGCTGCGACATCCGGCGCGACGTCAGGCGCTTCCGCCGTTTCTGCCGGGCGTATCACTGGCGCTGAATTCGCTGGTCGCTCATGGTGCGATGTGGCAGCGATGATGTCTTCGCGCGGCGGCAACACCTTGCCAGTATTCATAATCCCCGCCGGATCGAAGATTTCCTTCACATCCCACATCAACGCGAGTTCAGTGGGACCGTACATGAGCGGCATAAACGCGCGTTTTTCGATGCCGACCCCGTGCTCACCGGTGATGCTGCCGCCAGCTGCAACGCACGCAGCCAGGATTTTGCGCCCCGTTTCGAGGACTCGCGCAATCAACGTCCGATCCGACGGATCGTCGATCAGAATGAGTGGATGCAGGTTGCCGTCGCCAGCGTGGAACACGTGACCGGTGCGGAATCCGTCCGCTTCAATGATTTGATTAACGATCACGAGCGTTTCCGCCAGTTTGCTGCGCGGTACGGTGCCATCGAGCAGATAGTATGCCGGCGCCAGCCGCGCCATCGCGCCAGCCGCGCTCTTGCGCGCGAACCAGATGCGGTCGCGCTCCGCAGCGCTTTGCGCAATGCGCGTTTCGCGCACATTGCACTCGCGGAGCGTCGCCTCAATCTCGGCGATCTGCGGTCCGACGCTTTCGGGATACCCATCGACCTCGATGATCAGCACAGCGCCAGCGTCGAGCGGCAATCCGGGATGGGCGTACTCCTCGACGATGCGCACAATGCTCGAATCCATCATTTCCATCGTTGCCGGCACCAACCCGCGTGCAATGATGGCGGAAACCGCTTCCCCGGCATGTTCGACGCTATCGAAGGCTGCCAGCATGGTGCGCACGGTTGGCGGATCGCGGAGCACTCGCAGATCGGCGCGGGTGATGATGCCGAGTGTGCCCTCGCTGCCGACAAAGAGCGCCGTCAGATCGTATGCCGGAATATCGAACGCGCGCCCGCCGGTGTGAATGATCCGCCCATCGCTCAGCACCACCTCAAGCCCCGTGACATAGTTGCTGGTGACGCCATATTTGAAGCAATGCGGTCCGCCCGCATTCGTTCCAATATTCCCGCCAATCGTCGCTGTGCGCTGGCTCGATGGATCAGGCGGAAAGAAGAGACCATGCTTGCGCACCTGGTTATCGAAGATCAGGTTCACAACCCCAGCCTCGACAACCGCGCTGTGCCCGATCAGATCGAGTTCCAGCACCCGGTTCATCAGGCCAAGCTGCACCACCAGCCCGCCAATTTCGGGCACCGCGCCGCCAGCCAACCCGGTGCCGGAACCGCGCGCAATCAGGGGCATACGATGTTCAGCAGCCCAGCGCGCCACCTGGACGACCTCATCGACAGAACGGGGAAACACGACGCCGTCAGGATGGCCGCGGTCGAAACTGCCATCGACTTCGTAGGTGATCAATTGCGCCGGATCCACAACAACGCGATCGGGACCGAGACGTGCGGAGAGATCGGCAAGCAGCGCCTGAGTATCAGCAGCGGTCATGGCATCCTCGCATCTGGTTTTCTAGTTCGCGGGTGTGCGTCTCAGTATATCACACATGCGCGCGGCGCTGGAGGGGCGAGAGGGAAGGGTGCGAGAAGATGCCACCTATGTTCGACGGGATCAGTCGCCGCGTTGGGCTGCGGCTGCAATCAGTCTAGACGCTGCCGGTATGTCGCACGGCACAATGCGCATTGGCGGATACACCCATTTCCGGCGCATGAAAAAGCATCTGGCGCTGCCACAATGGGCAACGCCGGATGCCCGTTTGCCCGCCGCAATCGTCCGCTACTCAATGGCTACCAGTTCGATATCGAATGTCAGTGTCGCGCCCGCCAGCGGATGGTTGGCGTCAAAGGTCACGTCGGATGGCGACACATCACGCACCGTAACGATGAACGTCTGCCCGTCGGGACGGCGCATCTGATACTGCTCGCCGACTGCCGGGTCGATCTGCGGCGGAAGTTCATCCCGGCTCAACGAGAAGACCAGTTCATCGTGATAATCGCCATACGCCTGATCTGGCGTCAGCACGGCGCGGCGCGTCTCACCCTCCTCCATGCCTACGACCGCTTCCTCGAACCCTTGAATGACTTGCCCGCTGCCCAGCGTAAACACCAGCGGTTCACGACCGTGCGAACTGTCGAAGACGGTGCCATCTTCCAGCGTGCCGGTGTAGTGCACTGTCACGGTGTCGCCAGTTTGTGCCGTTGCCATTGTGTACTCCTGTTTGGTAGCGGCTCCACGATATCGCCGGGCATGTGTGCACGTGCACATCCAGGCCAGGAGATGGCGCACAGCCACATCTGTTGTTGCATGGGTACAGCATACCATGTGAATGACAAGGGTGCAAAGCATACGCACGCAGCACGTGTTCACGGTTGGGATAAACAATGCCGCTGGTCGCCCCAAACGGCGGTTCGGGGCGGCCCCCGAAAAGGAGAAGCGGCGGCGGCAGGACCTCAGCACGCGCCAACGCACGGCGTCTCCGCCGCCCCGAAGCGCCGCATCGAACGCCTGCGCTCCCCGAAAGAGCGTGACCAGGCGCCGCACGCACAAGACGCAGTTATGAATTGACAAACTCATCGTTCGTTTCGCACGCTGCATTCGCCATCCTGTACAATAGAGCGCGACAGGACAATCAGACGCGCGCTTTCATTCCTCTGATATGTGTGGCAACCGGTTTGGCAAAAGATTGCGCCGCTTCCGAAACGCCGCACTGGAAAGCGAGGCTATGGATGCCAGTCGAAAGCGCCGAGATTCGTCGCGCCGGGTTATTTGCCGATCTGCCAGAGCCGGACTGCGCGGCGCTGGCGTCGATTGCAGTGCGCGTGCGCTATGCTGCCGGCGAGACCCTCTTTCTTGCCGGTGATCCGTCGCCTGGGTTGTACGTGCTCCTCCGCGGCTGGGTGCGTTTGTTGCGTCTCTCGCCAGGCGGACGGGAGCAGGTCATTCATATGGTCGCACCGGGGCATCATTTCAACTCGGTGCCAGTATTCGACGGCGGTCCATGTCCGGTCAATGCATCGGCTCAGACGGATGTAATGGCGCTGTTGTTTCCGGGTGAACGGCTCCGTGCGCTCATTCTCGAACATCCGGCAGTGGCGCTGCGCCTGCTGGCGGACTCGTGCGGGTATCTGCGGCGATTGGTAGATCTGGTGGACGATCTGGCGCTCACCACCGTGCAGGGGCGTCTGGCGCGCTTGTTGCTGACGCAGGCGGAAGCCAGCGACCAGGGGGTCGTTCAGCCGCTGACGCAGAGCGAGATGGCGGCGCGCCTTGGCACCGTGCGTGAAATGGTCGGGCGCTCGCTGAAGACCTTCGAAGCAATGGGGTTGATCCGCATCGAGCGCGGTGTGATCGCCATCGTCGACCGTGCAGGACTTGAACGCGAAAGTGAACGATCATGATCGTTCTCAGCGTGCAGACTCCTGCTCGTGATATTTCGAGGGACACTTGACCAGCACCTGGTCGGCAAGGAAGAGATGCTGATCCTCGTCGTAGCGTCCGATTACTACAATACTCGTCGCCAGTTCAAAATGGGACGGTTTCGGCTCGCGGCTGACGACGATGACTCGCCGGCCGGTTTCGTCCTCGAGCGCGAAGGTAAATCGACCCTGCTCGTCATACGTTCCCGCACTGCCGAGAAAACCGGCGAGTTGAACGCTGCGCCCGCTGTCAATTGCCTCATCAATGCGCGCTGTGTAGGGTCGGAACGAGTCCCGCAATCCGCCATAACTGAGCAGCGCCGCCAGAACAATCAGGATGATCCCCGCAGCCTGTACGGGCGTGATGGGCAGGCGGCGCTGATGGGAAAGGACGCTGCGCCGGATCATACGCTCCTCCATCGCTGGCTGGTCTCGAACACGATGATAAACGGGCGTCCAATCGCGCCAGTGGGGCATGCCTGCTCACAGGCGTCGCAATAGGTGCAATTGGACGGGCGGACGATGACGGCTTTGCGCTCGATCAGTTCAACCGCCTGTGTCGGACAGTGCTGCACGCACTGGCCGCAGCCGGTGCAACGTTCGAGATTGATCACAGGAAGCGTCCAGGTCATCGCCAATGCTCCTCTTTGCATGAGCGCCCCAATCCTGCCCGCAGTGTATCCCGGCATGCGCGCCCTGTCTGCGACTTTTCTCGCACTCAACGTCGGTGACAGATTGTGGTACGATAACGAGGTTATCGTTTATGTACGCTGGCGCAGGCGGTATCTATGAATAAAGGCGTCCTTTATGCGGCAGGCGCGTATGCCTGCTGGGGACTTTTGCCCGTTTTCTGGAAATTGTTGCAGCATATCGATGTGCTCGAAATCGTCGCGCACCGGATCATCTGGGCGCTGGCGTTTGCCGTCGTGCTGTTGACGGTCGGAAGGCGCTGGTCGCGGATTGGCGTCGCCTGGCGCAACCGGCGCGTGCTGGCGACCTTTCTCGCCACCGGCATGCTGCTGACCGCCAACTGGTTCGTCTACATTTGGGGAGTGCATACCAATCACATTGTCGAGACCAGCCTGGGTTATTTCATCAACCCGCTGGTCAATGTGCTGCTTGGCGCGCTGGTGCTGAAAGAACGCCTGCGCATCGGGCAGGGCGCGGCGATGAGCGTGGCGCTGATCGGCGTGCTGTACCTGACGTTTCAGTATGGGTCGTTTCCATGGATCGCGCTGATTCTGGCGGGCACCTTCGCGCTCTATGGGTTGTTGCGCAAAACCGCGTCGCTCGACTCACTCGACGGATTTTCGCTCGAAACGGCGCTGCTCACCCCGCCCATGATCGCGTTTCTGGCATACCGCGAACTGACCACGCACACCACGTTCATCCACGGCGACCCGCTGACCTGGCTCCTCCTGATCGCCGCCGGACCGATCACGGCGATTCCGCTGCTGCTCTTCGCTGCTGGCGCGCGGCGCGTCTCGCTGGTGACATTGGGGGTGTTGCAGTATATCGCGCCGACCTTGCAGTTTCTGATCGGCGTCGGTCTGTACGGCGAACCGTTGACCTTGCCGCGGTTGATCGGGTTTGTGCTGATCTGGACGGCGCTGGCAATCTACACCTTCGATAGCATGGCGCACCGCCAGGCGATCACGGCGCCAGCGCCTGATGGAATTGAACAGGCGCTCAATCGCCCATTTTCATAGTGGACGAACGTCTCGAAGCACAGACTCGCGCATCTCAGGCCGCAAACCCCGTTCGGTGATAGTGCATGCACGTGCGCCTGACACGTGACCGCGCAACTTCTGTCATGATATAATCCATTGTCTGGAACACGCTGCGCCGGAGGCGTGAGATGACGATTACGCAGCCGCCGCTCGCCGGCGAAATCTTCGAACAACCGGTCAACGAGGCGGAACAACGCAGCGAGGTGCTGGCGAACCTGCTGGATGTTTCGACGTACCTCGTGTCGATGCTCAACCCCAATGAGTTGTTCGCCGGGCTTGTCCGGCGCGTCGTTGAGGTCGTTCCCGCAGTGCAGGCTGGCCTGCTCTGGATCTACGATCGACGCCAGACGACGCTGCATCTGGAGTCGTTCTATGGGCTCGACTTCGGACCGGCGAATGAGTCGGTCTGTCGGTTGCGCCTGCGCCCTGGCGAGGGACTGGCTGGGGAAGCGTTGCGGCGCGGTGAACCGCTCCTGATCGAGACCCGCTCGTCGTACCGCGATCTGGCGCGGCGGGTCAGTCCGCGCAGTGAGCCGGACGTGTGCGCCTTCCTTGAATGCCTCCCGCGCGAATTGACGGCTGTGATTCTGCCGCTGCGCATCGGCGCGGAAGTGATCGGCGTGCTGGAGTTGATGAATCTCGGCGCCCGCCCCCAACTGCGCCGCACCGATCTCCAGGTGTTGCAGACGTTCAGCAACCTGGCGGCAGGCGCCATTAAGAACGCTCAACTCCACGCACAGATGCAGGCGTATCAGCGTCGATTGGAAGCGTTTGGCGCAATTGGCACGGTGATCAGCACAGCCGCCGATCTTGATGAACTGCTTCGCAACGTGCTGGATGTCGTGCTTGGCGTGGTGGATGCGTCGGTTGGCATCCTGCTGCTCCTCGATCCTGGTCGTGCGATGTTACAACTCGGCGCGTGGCGCAATGTCCCACAGCAGTTCGTCGAACAGCATCGCGAAATCCACGTGGCAGGCGCGATATGCGAGGAAGCAGTGCGCTACGGCCAACCGATCCGCCGCCCCTTGATCGCCGGGTCTGGCGAGGAACTGTTAATCGAAGCAGGGTTGTCGAGTTGTGCGTATGTGCCGCTCCTTGCAGGCGGCACAGTTGTGGGTGTTGTCGGGATCTATGGCGACCCGGCGCTCCCGGAACGTATCGACGTGCAGACGCTCATGATGATGAGCAACCTGATCGGTTTTGCGATCGCCAACGTGCGCTTGTACCAGGAAAGCCATATCGAACGCCGGAAACTGGCTGCCGTGATCAACAGCATCGTCGAGGGGGTGGTGCTGTGTGATCGTCTGGGACGTCTGGTGCTCGCCAATCGCACGGCAATGGAACTGCTGTCGTCCGACTCGTTCCCGTACCAGCAACCGATCAGTTCGATGGCGGACTTCTACGCCATTCGCGATCTCGACGGGCGGACGTTGCCGGTCGAGCGCCTGCCGCTCACGCGCGCACTGGCTGGCGAGGTGTTTCATGATTATCGGGTGTTGTTGCGCGGCGCTAGCGGCGAAGATACGGTCATGAGTTTCAGCGGTGCGCCGGTGTATGGCGATATGAATACCATCGAGGGCGCGGTCGTTATCTTCCGCGATATCACCGAGCATCAGAAACTTGAACGCGCCAAAGACGACTTTCTGGCGGTTGCGGCGCACGAATTGCGCAGCCCGCTTGCGGCAGTGCGCAGCTACGCCGATCTCCTGATCCGCCGCGAGCAACGCCGTGAGAAGGAGGATGCCGCCGACCTGCGCGGATTGACGATTCTGTCGCAGCAGGTCAGCCATATGCTGCGTCTCGTCGATAATCTGCTCGATATGTCACGTCTCGACGCCGGTCTCTTCAGCCTTCAACTTCAGAGCGTCAATCTGGTTGCGCTGACTCACCAGGTCATCGATCAGTTGCGCCCGACGATCGGCGAGCGCGACGTGAAATTGACCAGTGACGCGCCCGATCTTCTGGTTACCTGTGATCCATTGCGCATCCGGCAGGTGCTGACGAATCTGCTCGTCAATGCAGCGCGCTATAGCGGTTCAGGTTCGCCGATCGAGGTTTCAGAAGCGATTATTCGATCCGATGTCCTGGCGATGCGCTATGGGTATCAACCGCCAGCAACGTTGCGATCATGGCTGGTCGGTGTGCAGAGCGCCCCACAACCGCTTGCCCTGATTACAGTGCGCGATTATGGGATCGGTATGTCGGAAGAGACGATGCAGCGCCTGTTCCGGCGGTATGCGCGCGGTCGTCAGCGCACCGGCGAAGGTCTTGGGCTGGGATTGTATCTCAGTTATGAACTGGTCGTGCGTCATGGCGGAACGATCTGGGCGGAGAGCATCGAAGGGCGCGGCAGCACCTTCTATGTCGCGCTCCCCCTGGAAGGTCCGCCTTCGCTCAAAGGTTCTGTTCACACGGCGTAACTTCTACGCTGTCCGTGCGTTCTCATGGAAGGCGGACGCTTGTTCGCAAGGAGATGCGTTATGATTCGCTGCCCGCAGTGTCAGGCTGAGATCGCCGAAGGAAAACGTTTTTGCCCGCAGTGTGGTGCGCGTCTCCCTG
>DAOTWI010000234.1:0-6396 GCA_034436075.1 Roseiflexus sp. | reverse complement strand
CTGGCGTGTGACATATGGCTCGCGCCAGCGCGCGCGCGTACAATCCATTCGAGCAGGCGACATCGACGAACAGCCCGCCCCGCGCCGCGTTGGCCCATTCTGTTACCAGCGCCAGCTCGCGCTCGTATGGGAATGACTCGCCACTCAGCAACGTCAGCGCAAATGGGCGCCAGAGGCGTTCGTATGCCCAGGCGGTCGCCGGGAGTTCATTCGTCAGTTGCGCGATCGTCGATGGGCGGGGAGGACCGAGAAAATCGGCAATGCCGTTGCGGATAGGGTAGACCGCACCGCAGGCGCAGTGCAGCGCGCCGGACAGGATCTCGCCGGTTGCGTCGCGGCGCGGGTCACAGAGATCGAGCGCACCGGAGCATGCCGGGCAGCGTAGCGACGACAGCACACCTTCATCCATGGCGCGGTTCCATCTCGAGCGAGCGGATATGCGCCTCGAGCGCGGCGGTGGTCGGCGGGTCGAGGGTGATGCGCGGAATGGGTGCAGGCGGACTGCCGCTCAGAACGAACTGATCCATGGCAGTGATCAACGCCGCAATATCGAGACCGCGCATCGAAGGGCTGACCGTCTCGAGTTTGGGGCGGCTCTTGGCATAGTTGAGGCGCATGCCGCGCGGTTGCCCGCGCTTCCACTTTTCGAGCGCCGCCGCCGCCTGAATGATGCCTTTATAGAACGTCGCCTCCGGCTGTGACGATTCGAGCCAGCAGATCTCCCACTGCTCGTGCGCGTGCCAGTATTCGCCTTCGTTGAACAGCCGGATGCCCTCGAGATAGTGATCCATACCCCGCCCGCCGAGTCATCAATAGCGTGGCACAGAAGGATCGATCCGCAAGGACCACTCCTCAATGCCGCCCGTCATGTTGGCTACGCGCGTGAAGCCCGGTCTGGATGCCAGATACGCTGCCACATAGGCGCTGCGCTGGCCGTGATGGCAGAAAAAGACGTATTCCTGATCTGGATCAAGCGTCCCGATCCACTCAGCGGCGCGACTGAGCGGCAACAATTCCGCCCCCTCGATGCACGCAATCGCGTATTCTTCCGGTTCACGCACATCAATAAAACGGAACGACTCGCCACGATCGAGTTTTGCCTTAACCTGATCGGTTGTCAGGTCGAGATACGGTTTGCGAAAGAAAGGGTGCATATGTTCAGGAAAAATATTGTGATGCACTACGAAGAGACGTTGCACTGCAACGTCTCTTGCATTGCAATACAAAGAGACGTTGCACTGCAACGTCTCTTCTTTGCCGGGAAACGGATGGAACGGATGCGCCTAGTGGCTGCTGCAGCACCCGCCGCCGTTGCCGTACCCGTCGTCATCGTCGTCGGCTGCCTGCTGATTTGTGCGGAAGGAGTGACCGCAGCCGCAGCTCGACACAGCGTTCGGGTTGTCGATCTTGAACGCCCCCGCCAGCATATTGTCCTGCTGGTACGAAATCGTCGCGCCAGTGAGATACCGCGCGCTAATTGGGTCGACCATAATGCGCAGACCGTGCGCGTTCCACACCGTATCGCCGAAGCGCTCCTCGTTGTCGAAGGTCATCCCGTACTGCAAACCGGAGCATCCGCCGCCGGAGACGAAGACGCGCAGACCGTACCCTTCGAGGCTGCGCTCCTTCATCATGCTTTGCAGGCGAAGCGATGCGCCTTCGGTGATTTCGAGCACCGGCGGGAATTCGTTCTCGTGCTGCTGATTGATCACATCCTGTTCGATGGTTGCCATAATGTGTGCGCCTCCTGACTGGTCTCATGCGGTCGTATCGCGCCACTATCGTTGACGACGCTCCTGGTCGTCGCTGAACTGCCAGTGGTTTCTGATAATTCTGGAGTATACCAGAGTTACGCAAGAAACACAATATCTAAACGAACTATCCTCCAAGTTCCGACATGCCGCGCAGGGTGGGCAGCACCCCTTCGGGCAGGCCGTGCCCCCAGGGTTTGAGCGCCACCGCGTGGCGAATGATCTGCTCGATCTCGTCGAGCGTTGCGCCGCTGCGGATGGCGGCGCGCAGATCGACCTCGTTATCGCGCAGCAAACAGAGGTGCAACCGGCCGTCGGACGTCAGCCGCATACGGTTGCATGTGGCGCAGAACGGTTCACTCACCGAACTGATGAACCCCAGTTTGCCCGGCGCGCCGGGGATGCGGTAGCACCGCGCCGAGTCGGACGGCGCTAGCCCCAGGTCTTCAAGCGAACCATAGACCGACTCCAGGTGCGCGATCAGTTCGGCGCTCGTCACCACGCTGCTCTGCGCCAGGTCTGCCACGCCAGTGAGCGGCATCACCTCGATGAAACGCATTTCCCACGGGTGGCGGAGCGTCAACGCGGCGAGGCGCGGAACCTCGTCATCGTTCATGCCGCGCACAATGACCGAGTTGAGTTTGATCGGGTGCAATCCCACACGGTCGGCGGCTTCGATGCCTGCCCAGACCTTCTCGAACGATCCGCCGCGCGTCATGCGCTGGAACTTCTCCGGATCGAGCGTGTCGATGCTGATATTCACCCGGTCGAGACCGGCAGACTTCAGCGGTTCGGCAAGTTTTTCGAGCCGCAGCGCATTCGTTGTCATGGCGACGTGCGTAATGCCGGGGGTGCGCCTGATTTCCCGCACAATCTCGACGATATCGGGGCGCAACGTCGGCTCGCCACCAGTCAGACGGATCTTGCGAAACCCGGCTCTGGCAGCTGCGCGCACGACCAGCAACACTTCGTCAGTCGTCAGCAATTCCGGGCGCGGCATGAACTGCATGCCAATCTCCGGCATGCAGTAGACGCAACGCATATTGCAGCGGTCGGTCAGCGAAATGCGCAGGTAATCAATCCGGCGTCCGTAGGAGTCGTGCGCTGGCGTATCGGTCGGGTAGAACGGTCGTGTCTGCCGCGCCTGTTCGGCAGTGTAGAGCGGAATGGTCATCCGGCGTACATCATCGTACTGCATAGCCCCCTCTATGCATATTCCATCACACTGATGCGCGCTGCCAGTTTGCGAGCGACCTCGCGGAAAACGTCGGCATAGGCGTCCGGTTCGTTGCTGAGCACCGCCGGTTGGCCGTGATCGCCTCCTTCACGGATGCTCAAGCCGATGGGAATCTGTCCCAGCAGCGGGATGCCGAGCTGCCCTGCCAGACGCGCCGCGCCGCCGGAACCGAAGATGTCGTACCGTGTGCCGGTATCGGGCGCAACGAAGTAGGCCATATTCTCGATAATGCCGAGCAGCGGCACATTCACCTTGCGGAACATCTCCATGCTCTTCAGCACATCGGCAGTCGCCACCTGCTGCGGCGTTGTGACCGTCACGACGCCGGTGAGCCCGGCGTTCTGAAGCGACTGCGCCAGGGTCAGCGCAATGTCTCCGGTGCCCGGAGGCATATCAATGATCAGGTAATCAAGCGGCGCCCACAGCACCTGGTAGAGGAACTGCCGCAGCAACTGCGACACCATCGGACCGCGCCAGATCACCGGTTGCCGGTCGTCGATCAGGAAACCAATCGACATCATCTTGATGCCATGCGCCTCGATCGGGAGCATGCGCGGCTCGCCGTCGGGACCGCTCACTGCTTCGGGTTGTTGCGAGCGCACCCCCATCATCAGCGGCACCGAGGGACCGTACACATCAGCGTCGAGCAGCCCGACCTGCGCCCCTTCGCGCGCAAGCGCCACCGCCAGGTTGACCGCGACCGTCGATTTGCCGACGCCGCCTTTGCCTGCCGAAACGGCAATGACGTGGCTGACGCCGGGGATGGCGACCTGTTCGGGGATGCCGCCACGCGGACGCACCTGCGCGGTAAACTCGATGCTTACCCGGTCGCGCGAAATGCCGGCGATCTTTTCGAGCGCCTCTTCACATTCGCGCTGAATCTGATCCTTGAGCGGGCAGGCGGGCGTAGTCAATTCGACTGCGAAGCGCACCCGGTCGCCCTCGATGACCAGGTCCTTGATCATCCTGCGCGACACCAGGTCGCCGCCGAGTTCCGGCTCCTGCACCGTCGCCAGCGCCTGCAGCACGACCTGCTCGCTCAATTTGTCGTGATGGCGTGAAAAGAGACCCATGCATCCTCGCTTCTCAGCGTCGCTCTGCGCTACGCTCAGTATACCATATTTTTATAGTAAAAACTATCGTAAGTGTGTGGGGGATCGCGCGATTATTCATCGACCATTTCGATGCTTCTTCGTTTCAGACGTGCAGACGGTACGTGACATTGTACCACGCTTTGGTCAGGTGACCGTCACCGAGGCATGACCTACAGGACGCGGCGCCCGCGCCGCTGTGGGACGCGGGTCAGGGGCGGGGGTAGCGCATGTGACGGTCACCCAGCGTGAACAACTGGACGCCGCACCCGCGTCATTACACCAGGGTGCTGGCGCGTAGCGCGGTCCGCGGGCGAAGGTGACCGTCACAGGAGCGCGGGCGGCTTGTGAGTCAGGAGCGCATCCGATATACTGATGGCACGCGCATTGTGAGATGGGAGCGCTATATGAACGTGCTGACACGCCTGGACATCAGCGGATTCAAGTCGATCCGTCAGGAGAGTCTGGACCTTCGAGCATTGAATGTGCTTATCGGAGCGAATGGGGCAGGCAAATCGAATCTCATCTCGTTCTTCAAGATGCTCAACTGGATGATGCCTCCTCCGGGTGGTTTGCAGCTCTATATCAGCCGCGCCGGCGGCGCAAATGCTCTGCTTCATGACGGAGCAGCGGTCACTCCGCAGATCGCATCGCAGTTGTCATTTGAGACGGATCGCGGAGTCAATGACTATCGCTTTCGTCTTTTTCACGCTGCCGGGGACACGCTGGTATTCGCAGATGAAGCGTTCCGCTTCATTCCCCATGGCACGAACAATCGCACCTGGATCGAGTTGGGCGCAGGTCATCGTGAAGCGCATATTATTGAACGCGCCGACCAGGGTGATCCGACAGCACGGTTTATTCACACGCTTCTGCAGCGCTGTATCGTCTATCAGTTCCACAATACCTCTGAAACAGCGCGGGTACGCCAGCGCTGGAGTGTAGATGACAATCGCCTCTTGAAAGATGATGCCGCCAACCTGGCGCCGGTTTTGCTGCGCCTCCGAAACGACTATCCACGCCACTATACTCGAATCGTTGCGACTATTCGGCAGATTGTTCCATTCTTTGCGGATTTTGAACTTGAGCCTGACGGAGGAACGGTATTGCTCCAATGGCGCGAGCAGGGAAGCGACATGATCTTTGGAGCGCACCAGGCATCCGATGGCATGTTGCGTCTCATTGCACTCATCACGCTCTTGCTTCAGCCAACTGAAAGGCTCCCCGGATTGATCATTCTTGACGAACCAGAGCTCGGCCTCCATCCTTACGCTATCAGCGTCGTTGCAGGGTTGCTCAAGAGCGCAGCACGGTCTGCTCAAGTCGTCGTAGCGACGCAGTCGATGACGCTCATTGATTACTTCGAGCCAGAAGACCTCATTGTCGTGGATCGTCCCGGTCGGGCATCGAGATTTCGTCGTCTTGATCGGGCGCAACTCGCTTCCTGGCTTGAAGACTATTCATTGTCTGAGTTATGGGAAAAGAACGTCATCGGAGGACGCCCGGCATGATTCGCCTGCACATCATTGCTGAAGGACAAACCGAAGAAACCTTCGTGCGCGATCTTCTGGCGCCGCATTTGGGAACGAAAAATATCAGCGTCGATGTGCGATGCATCGATACATCGCGGGATAGAACAGGAAGGGGCGGCGTGGGACGCAAATATCATCCGATTCGTCGCGACATTCAACGCTGGTTGCTTGAGGATTAGCGCGCCGACGCACGCTTCACCACCATGATCAATCTGCAAGGTTTGCCCCAAGATATGCCCGCATTTAAAGAATCGCTCTCTCGAACCGATCCATATGCACGTGTCAGATATCTGGAGCGGAAATTTGCCGAAGATATTGGAGACCGGCGTTTTATACCGTATATAC
The DNA here is from genome assembly GCA_034436075.1 of Roseiflexus sp. Lineage (GTDB taxonomy): Bacteria > Chloroflexota > Chloroflexia > Chloroflexales > Roseiflexaceae > Roseiflexus. The sequence continues at coordinate 440 of DAOTWI010000234.1, read as the reverse complement.
AATTACACGAGTTCGAGGCACTGATTCTAAGTGATCCTACGAAATTTGATTGGATGTTCATCGAACATGATAGAGAAATCGATCAACTCGTGGAACTGATCAATAAATTCGAGAATCCAGAGATAATTAATGATAGGTATGATACGGCTCCATCACGGAGAATTGCTGGCATCATTCCCGAGTATGCGTCTCGTAAGGCTTTTGCCGGTCCGCTCATTGCTGAGAAGATTGGTTTATCCGTCATGCGCGCTCGCTGCCCCCATTTCAACGAGTGATTGACTCGTCTCGAGGAGTTGGCTGCCTCCCCAGATACCGATCCACAATAGCGACAAACACATCTTCGAGCGAGGGATCAACCGGTTCGATGTGAACGCCGGATACCTGAGCCGTTTGCAGTGCGGCGGCGAGGTGCGGCAGACGCAGCGCGGCGTCATCGACGA
>DAOTWI010000233.1:0-2706 GCA_034436075.1 Roseiflexus sp. | reverse complement strand
GCGGCGCTGGCGCTGCTCCAGCACCACGCGGGCATTGCCAGGGAAGCGACGGAGATCGACTGGCCCCTGCCGCCGGACTCGCCGACGTTCTACGCGCTTGCCGATCATCTGAACCTGACGAGCCGCTCCTATCACCATCCCGATGAGGGGTGGATGGCGCGCCCTGCCCACCTGCCGGCGCTGCTCGACCGTATCGCACCGCTGCTTGATGGACGGCGCAGGGCAACTGGCGGCGAAGCGTTCCGGCTTCGTATCGCCGGTGCGGAATCATCACTGGCGGTGGGAGCGGAAGCAGGTGCGCCAGACTTGCCAGAAGCCACGCTAACGCCGCAGGCGCTCGTGCAATTGCTGTTTGGCTTTCGTCCGGCGCACTGGATTGCGCGTCGCCCCGGCGTGCATCTTCCGCCAGCGATCCTGCCAGCGTTCGACGCAATCTTCCCGACCGATCACGCCTGGATCGCTGGCTCGGACGCATTCTGAAGGGTTATACCGGGAGTTTCTTGAACGTCTCGGCGGCGGCGAACCCGTGATCTTTACCCGCCTCCGCCATGCGCTGGCGCACCCGCTCTTCCCACCCCTGAACTTCGTCCAGTTGTGTGTGATGTTCGCGCAATGCGGCAATCTTCCGGTCCGCGTAGTTCGAGACATCTTCGACGTGATCCGGTTGTTCGGCGCCCCACAGGTACAGCGCCTCGGGACGCCAGACCCCGATGCCGATCTGTCCCAGCCCCGGCATAAACAGGTGGTCGCGCGCGCTGACGACCGCCTCGATCACGGCGAATCCGACGGCGCGATGGTCGGGGTGCAGCATATAATGCTTCCATGGATCGTGGGTGTAGATGGCGTGCGGTTTGAAATGGCGGATATAGAGCGCAAATTCGGCGCGCAATGCCGGGGAAGGTTCAAGTTCGCCGTCGTTGTTGCGCAGGAAGATCACGCGGCGCACCCCCAGGACTTCGGCGGCGGCGCGTTGCTCCTGCTCGCGAATCTCGGACAGGCGAAACGATGACATTGCCGGATCATGGCTGCCTTTGTTGCCATTCGTGGCGATGATGAACGTGATGTCCCATCCCTGATCGGCACGTTTGGCGATGGTTCCGCCTGCGCCAAACTCATTGTCGTCGGGATGGGCGCCAATCACGAGCGCGCGTTTGGGTTCGTCAGTCATAGTAGCGATCTCAAAAAAACAGGCATCGAATCGTTGTAGTATTATACCAGGAGACCTGAAGACCTCAACGGTCTCGTCAGGAACCCGGTTGCTGCGGGGAGCCAGGGTGACAGTCACGCGGGATGCGCAGATGGGCAGAGCATCGGGCAAGCGGGCGGATGTGACTGTCACCGGGAGGCGGGTGGACGGACATGGGGTATCCTGTGACCCGGCATCCACGGCTGAAAATAGTTACACGCGCGCTCATCTCGCTTGGTCGCGGACTTGCGACGGTGTTAACAGGCGCGCTTCTGCTGCTGGCGTTGACAGCGGCGATGGTTGTCGTGCAGAGCGGGCGTGATGAGGCGCGCCCTGCTGGCGCCGCACTTGTGCCCGGCGAGGCGTTTGATAGCGCGCTCACGCCGGAACAACAGGCGCAGTGTGATCACGCGGTCACGCTCTACCGCCGCGGCATGGTCAGCCGCGTGATCCTGACCGGGAACATCATGTTTCTGCCACTGGCTCGCCAGTATCTGATCGATCAGGGGTTGCCGCCACAGACGTTGCTTGTGGTTGGCGAGAGCGCATCACTGGTCGAAGGTATGCGCGCCGCAGCGGACGTGGCGCGCACACAGGGTATCTCGTCGGTCGTTGTCGTGGCTGAACCCCCGGCGATGCTCACCGCCCTCAAGGTCGCCCGCGACGAAGGGTTGACTGCTTACGGGTCGCCCTCTGGCGTCGTTTCAATCGTTGAGACCCCCTCTGCCGTGGCGGGCGGGACATGGCGTTATCTAACGTACGTGTTTGTGGGAAGGTAATCGTGTGCTGGAGACATGTTCCGGTTGTGGTACGGCATTGCCCGTAGTCGACAGACCGTCGCATCGGTATATCGGCGCATCACCATCGTGCTGGGCGCTCTTCACATCGCTTGTGAATGCGGGCGAACCGCCGCTGGCGTTCGCGCCGCTCAATCAACTGATCACCGATGCGTATGCGGCGCAGCATCCTGGTACGCCTTCAGAGCAGGCGATCCAGTCGGTCGCAGTGCATACGCTGACATTGTATGCCGTCCTGGTGCGAGGAGTCGAACCGGGGCGCGCACTCTGGGTCCGGCAGCGTACACTGCGCGGCGCACGACGCGGACGCTTCTTCTGGTTAACGCCGCCATCATTCGACGGCGCCCGCACGATCGCTGATATTGTGCGCCAGACCACACCAGAAGCACGAACGACCGAAGCACAACATTATGTTCATGATGTCTGGCAGCGCTGGTCTACGCTCCACCAACCAACCATCGCTGCCTGGTATGACGCATTTGTTGTCGCCTGACCTGCTCTCTAGCGCTATATTCTCCGGTTTCAGGCTTGGTTCCTGGTTCCCGGTTCTCAGTTCTCAGTTCTCGGTTCTCAGTTCTCGGTTCTCAGTTCTCAGTTCTCGGTTCTCAGTTCTCAGTTCTCAGTTCTCGGTTCTCAGTTCTCGGTTCTCAGTTCTCAGTTCTCGGTTCTCAGTTCTCGGTTCATCCCTCATCCAACAACCGCAACTGCTGCGCCTTCAACACC
>DAOTWI010000232.1:0-3753 GCA_034436075.1 Roseiflexus sp. | reverse complement strand
CACGTCGAGCACGGCGCGCCAGTCGTTCCATCCGTAATCAATGGACGGCGCGCGGCGGATAATCCCGGCGTTGTTGACCAGAATATCGATTCGCCCCAGTTGAGCGACAGTCTCAGCCACTATTCCGTCAACCGGCGCTACGCTGCTGAGATCGGCGGTCAGTGTAATGCCGCGCCGTCCCGCAGCAGCGATGGCGTTCAGCGTGGCAGCGGCATTCCCGGAACGGGAAACGAGCGCCACATCCGCGCCAGCCTGCGCAAGCGCAACGGCAATCCCCTGACCCAAGCCTTTGTCGCCGCCGGTGACCAGCGCCACGCGACCATCGAGGCGAAAAAGATCAAGCGCGTTGCTCATCACGATCGCTCCGCCTGTTTGATCAGCGGCGCCGCCTTCTGCACCCAGGCGAGCGCCGGGTCGAACGCGACCGCCTGCGTGCGCCCTGTGCCGGCGAGGAACCAGAGAAAGTAGTTCGTATATCCCGGCGCGCTACAGGTCGTATGGTAGCCGTGCGGCGCCATGAAAATCGTCGAGTCGGCGATGGTATAGGTATGGTCGTAGCCGCGTTCCGGGCTGTAATGGCGGCACAACCCGAACCCTTCGGGCGGATTCACGCGAAAATAGTACATCTCCTCGTGGTACGCCTCATGAGGCAGGTTATCGACCTCGTGCTTGTGCGGCGGATAGGTGCTCCAGTTGCCGGACGGCACGAACGTCTCACCAACCAGCAACTTCGCAGCTGGCAGGTCTGGCTGGCTGCTGGTCGTCAGAATGTTGGAGAGCGTGCGGCTGAAGTTGGCGGCGCCCGCATCGACCCGTACAACCATATCCGGCGTGATCACATATGGATCGGTCGCCAGGTTCGACGGCGCCGAGCAGAGTCCGGCGTCCAGCGCGCCGTGCGCTATGATTGTGTAGGCGCTGCCCGCTGGCAGATAGACCGCATATGGCTTCCCGGCGAACGGATTGGGGCGTGCGCCAATTCCGGCAAAGTTCTTCCCGGCTGTCTGCACGGTGCAGCGCCCGCCGAAAATGACGAGCACCGCCTCGCGCCCGCCGGTTTCGCCGGAGAAACTGGCGCCATCGGCAAGGACCAGACGACCGAAATCGAGCAGGGTGCAGGGATTGACGTCCAGCGTGTTGAGACCGTGATCGTCGCCAACGTGCGTGAAATAGGGGACCATGGATGCGCTCCTTTGGTGCTGCGATGCATCTTTGGCGTCACAACCGATTTCATTCGCGGAGAGAACAGATGCGTGCAAACTATACCACATCGTGCAGTCTCTAGAGCGCCTTGATGTGTGGTATAATCTGCCTAGACAGGCTAGACAGGAGAAGGGTATGTCACGCATCTGGCAACTGCACGAAGCCAAAAACAGATTGAGCGAGGTCGTCGACGAGGCGCTCCGCAATGGACCTCAGATCATCACCAGACGCGGAACTGAGGCAGTGGTGGTGCTGTCGTATGCCGAATATCGGCGTATGCACCTCGCACGCAAGAAACTTTCCGAATTCTTTCAAGAGTCGCCGCTCGCCGGAGTCGATATTGATCTTCAGCGTGATCAGAGCGGTTTGCGTGATGAGATAAGCATATGAAGTATCTGCTTGATACTAACGTTATCTCTGAATTGATCTCCCGGCGACCAGACCCTAAAGTCGTCGCATGGATCGACGGTCTCGATCCCGACACGGTGTACCTGAGCGTCATCACTATTGGCGAGATTCAAAAAGGCGTCGAGAAACTTACTGATACACAACGCCGACGGACGATACAGGAGTGGTTGCACAATGATCTCCTGCTGCGATTCCAAGGACGGATCATCCCCATTACAACCAGTGTTGCAATCACCTGGGGAAAGTTGACCGCAGCACTCGAGCGTGATGGACGATCGCTGCCAGCGATTGACTCGCTGGTGGCGGCAATTGCGCGCGAGGGAGGATACGTCCTGGTCACGCGCAACGTTAGGGACTTTGCAGGCGCTGGCATACCCGTCATCAATCCCTGGGGTGAAGGTTGAAAGTCTTGCCCTGGGTGCGCGGGCAGGACGCCCGCTATCAGTCATCGGAACGGTGTCCATCCGGCATTGGCTTCGGCAGGCTCAGCCAGCGCAGGTTGAGCTGTCGAAACCAACGCCAACCGCTCCACAGGTGCAGGCGTGATTGTCCAGATTGAGGTTGATCTTCCCTATCAGGCGCGGAGTCTTTGTGCCTTTGCGCCTTTGTGTGAGCTTATTTGAAAGGTATTGAGTTCAGGTCTGGATGCAGTCTAATCCTCCCAGAATGGACGCGCCCACCGACGGCGCACCAGTTCGGCGCGCAGGTCGAGCATGGCGGTGTAGGTCGGCAGGGCATAGAGCATCGCGCCGGGCGGCAACCGCGACAGCGCATCGTCCAGCGCCGCTGCCGGATCATCCACGACGGTCATACGCTCCGGCTCGACCCCTGCATATTTCAGCCGCACCGCCATATCCGCCGCGCGCGTCCCGCCGACTGTCGCGTGCGCCACACACCCCGCCAGGCGCTCGAATTCCGCGTCCCACAGCCACGAAACATCCGTGCCATCGGCGTGGCGGTCGTTGATCAGAATGAGGAGATGGAGCGTTGAACGTTGAACGTTGAACGTTGAATGTTGAACGTCACCCGTAGAGACGTTGCACCGCACCGTCTCGGAATACGTTGTGCGTTGAACGTTACCCGTAGAGACGTTGCATCGCAACGTCTCCGTCACCCCCGCCGCATCGTCCTGCACCGTCGTCGCCCCCGCCATGTCGTCCCGCACCGTCTCGGAATCCGTTGAACGTTCAACGTTCAGCGCATCTGTCAGCATACGGATGGTCTCAGTAGCGCCGACAGGGTTTTTGATCAGGGCGATCAGCAACGGGCGCCCGCCCGCATCGACCCGCTCGATGCGCCCAAAGGCGGCGTCGAAGCATTCGAGCGTTGCACGAATGCGTGGCGCCGGAACGCCGAGTTCCAGGCATGTCGCAATCGCCGCCAGCGCATTGATCGCGTTGTACAGACCGGGAAGCGGCAGATGCAGTTCCATCGCGCCTGCCGGAAAGGTCAGATAGAGGATGGCGTCTTCCGCGCCGCGCAGGTCTAGTCGTTCCAGGGCGTAATCTGGCGTTGGGCGCGTCGCGCCGCAGGCGTCGCACAGGTAATGCCCGACGTGCGCGTAGAACAGCGCCGTGTAGCGGTATGGCGCACCGCAGCGGCGGCAGAAGCGGGCATCGCCGATCTGCGCCGCAGCGCCCGAGGCGTGGCGCAGATCGTTGAGACCATAATAGCGCACCTGCGCTGACAACCCTGCGCCAAGCACCGCGACGGCCGGATCGTCGGCGTTGAGCAGCACAGTGGTTGTGGCGGGAAGGCGTTCCAGCGCAGCCCGCCACCCCTGCGCCACCGTATCCACCTCGCCGTAGCGGTCGAGTTGATCGCGGAACAGATTGTGCAGCACAATCAGGCGCGGCGCGGTTTCTGCCGCGATGCCGGGAAAGGCGGCTTCATCGGTTTCGAACAGACCAATACGCGCGTGCGTATGCCCGTCCAGGGATGCACCAGCCAGCGCCGTTGCGGTCACGCCGCTGATCAGGTTGGCGCCAGCGCGATTGTGGAGCGGCATTCGCCCGTCGTCCGCCAGGGTCGCCGCAATCATGCGGGTGGTGGTGGTTTTGCCGTTGGTGCCGGAAACCAGCACAACCCCTTGCGGCAGCGCCCCCGCCAGTTTCCGCAACGCCTGCGGATCGATGCGCCGCG
>DAOTWI010000231.1:0-2834 GCA_034436075.1 Roseiflexus sp. | reverse complement strand
CGCGGCGCCAGGCGTCCTGGATCAGGGGGCGGCGTGATCGGGCGAACGACCGGCGAGCGAGCGGGCGCAGTTGTGGGTGAAGGAGGCGCAGCGGGTTGGCTGCATGCCACAAGAAGTGCAAGAAGTATCGTCAGAAGGAGACGTTTCATCAGCAGACCATTGGGTTAATCATGCGCGTCCGGCGTTGCAGGTTTCATAGTACCACGAGTCGTGGTGCGCGAGTCGAAAGACGAGAGATGCACGTCGGGGAATACATCCCTGCCAGCAGCGCCGGTGCAACGCACCGGCGCTGCTGTGCCCGAGCGCCTCGCTGCAGAGGATATCGGGTAATGATAACCACATATATACAATTATGATGACAAATTGTTTATATTGACAACATGTAAAAAAGATCATCATCATATATTCCAGAACAGCGCAAAAAAAACCTTCTTGCATGTGACACTCTGTCGGTCTATTTGGAAATAAAGTGCTTATATGAGCATTTTATTGTGCGTAGATCAAACGGAGTGGCAGATATTTCAACCGGGGCTCAACCTCTCAACGGTTCTCAATGAGAAAAATGTCATGATTGAGACGACATGAGGTAAGACGCTGTTCACCTTCTCTTGCTACAGTGGTGCATAGACAACAGAACCTTCCCCCCCCACATCAGGCACAACATCGCTCTCTCTTCCGGCAACGCTATCACATTCCAGACAGGCATCTGGTTTGGGCGGTCGTTCGACCGAGGATGTGGTTCAGGATCGCACGATCCTGAGCAGCCTTGCGTGTTCGACGTGTGAGCATTCACTCGACGCCCTCCAGGATGAGTGGAGCATCAATGGCTGCAGTTGTGCGCCTTCAGCGACGCAGGTGGTCAACTCTGGCGATGGTGTCGAGTTCAGAGGAGAGATGATATGGATACACGATGTATACGGCGACTTGTGCGACGGCAGTGGCGCGTGATCATTGCTGGCGGCCTGTTCGCCGGGTTGCTTGCGCTGGTCGTCAGTCTGCTTCAGTCGCCCGTGTATCAGGCATCCACCACGCTGCTGGTCAATCAGGGGCGAGGAACCGCAGCGCCCAACTATGAATCGGTGCTGATGAGTCAGCAGTTGACGCGCACCTACGCAGAACTCCTGAAGAAGCGACCATTGTATGAAATGGTCATTGCCAACCTCCAGCTGGCGACGTCCCCCGAACGCCTGATGCGGAACGTGCGCGTTTCAACCGTTCGTGACACCCAGCTTATTGTGGTGACGGTGCGGGATCGATCACCGCAGCGCGCTGCCGACATCGCCAATGAACTGGTGCGCCTCCTGCGCGAGCAGGATCGCCAGTTGCTGGCTGGCGCATATGCAGGAGGAGAGCGTGGGTTGAGCGTTGTGGAGCCTGCCTGGGCGGATCCGGTCCCGGCGAGTCCGAAGGTGGCGCGCGACGCGCTGCTGGGTCTGATGTTTGGGTTGCTCGGCATGGCGGGCATTGCGCTGGTGCGCGAGTATGTCGATGAGTCGATCAAAGATGGCAATGAAGCCGCACTGGCGGTCGGCGCGCCGGTTCTCGCGGTCATTGGCGCGCGAATGCTGACTGTTGATGCGCAACGACGGTCGGTTGACAATGAAGATGACGCTGCTGCGGAAGCCTGCCGGATGCTGGCGGTGCGCACACGCTGCGCACTTGCCGATCACCCGGCGCGTTCGCTCATGGTGACGAGCGCCGAACCGCTGGCGGACACCCAGGCGGTTGCGGTGCATCTGGCTGTTGTCTATGCGCAGCTTGGTCAGCGGGTCGTTCTGGTCGATGGCAACCTGCGCCAGCCGGCGCTGCATTCCTGGTTCAATTTGCACGGGGATGCCGGTTTGCATGATGTGCTCGCATGCGCCCAAAACCTGCCCGTGTATCGTTACCTGCAGCCAACGTCGGTCGCCAATTTGATGCTCCTCCCCGGCGGCAAGCCAGCGCCGAATCCATTGATGTTGTTCGATACGCCCCGCCTGGAGACGAGCATCAGCGAACTGTATCAGCACGCCGATCGGATCATCATCGCCGCTCCCGCGCTTCTGAGCGCCTCCGAGACCATGATCCTGGCGCAGCGCATTGATGCTGCGCTCCTCGTAGTACGCGCTGAGGCGACCAGCAACGCCGCCGCCGTCGCTGCGCGCACCATCCTGGAACAGGCGCGCGTCCGTCTGCCGGGCATTGTGCTGACCGGTGCAGCGGACAACGATATGCCCGTTCTTGCCGGCGCTCCGTCGCCCGCTGTCACTGCGCAACAGATGTCTGAGTCCCGTCTGCTCAAGTCGCTGACCGCCATGGAGGAGGCATCCACGCGCGCTGTGTCGATGTCGTCAGCGTCTGCCGCTCCGTCCCGATCGCCTGATCGGTAACGCTCACATTCGTCGTCCAAAAATTCGGTACAAGACGACGCTGATGTCGAATGGAAGGGAACATCTCTGGTTTACCAGAGGGAGGTTGAACATGTCGTTTCCCATGCGCAACGTGATGATTGGAACGGTGGCTGTCATGCTTCTGGCTGGCGGCGCGCTGATGGCATACAGCCGGGTTGCTGCGCCGGTGACTGCGGAAGCGTCAACCGAGAGTGCATCGCCGCCGGTTGTGGCATCAGCAGTGCAACCAATTGCTGCGAATGGCATTGTGGCGCCCGCCAGCCATGTCGATCTGCGTTTTGCGATGGGCGGGATGGTGCGCGAGGTGTTGGTGCGCGAGGGCGATATGGTTCAGGCGGGCGATCCGCTCGTGCGCCTGGATGCACGTGACCTGGAACTGCATATCGCACAGGCGCGCGCCCGTTTGGCAGCGGCGCAGGCGGGGTATGAACTGCTGGCAAGCGC
>DAOTWI010000230.1:0-2656 GCA_034436075.1 Roseiflexus sp. | reverse complement strand
CAGCGTCTTCTCGATCGTCGCGCGGTCGAGGTGGCGGGCGTTGAGTTCGAGCAGCGCGCGCGCCCAGTCAATCGTTTCGGAGACGCTCGGATGCTTCTTCAGGTCCATGCCGCGCAGCCGCTGCACCAGTTCCACTGCCTGCTGCGCCAGTTTCGGCGGCAGACCAGGAACTTTCAGGTTGACGATCTGAAGTTCCTGATCGGCGGTGGGGTAATCGACGTGCAGGTAGAGGCAGCGGCGTTTCAGCGCCTCGGAGAGTTCGCGGGTGTTGTTGCTGGTCAACAGGACCATTGGTTGGTAGCGGGCGCGGATGGTGCCGAGTTCGGGCACGCTCACCTGGAAATCACTCAGCACTTCGAGCAGAAACGCCTCGAACTCAGCGTCGGCGCGGTCGATCTCATCGATCAGCAGCGTCACCGGTCGCTCGCTCGTGATCGCTTTCAACAACGGGCGCGGCAGCATAAAGCGACTGGAGAAGAACACATCCTCCTCAGCAGCCAGCCGGTCAGCCGCCTCGGCGAGCGTCGTCACGCCCGCCAGCAGATCGTTGAGTTTATCGCGCAGCAACTGCGTATAGAGCAGTTGTTTGGCATATTCCCACTCATAGAGCGCCTTGGTCTCATCGAGACCTTCGTAGCACTGGAGGCGGATCAACTCACGCCCGGTCGCCGCTGCCCACACTTTTGCCAGTTCGGTTTTGCCCACGCCAGCCGGACCCTCAGCGAGGATCGGCTTGCCCAGTTTTTCCGCCAGGAACACGGTCGTGGCGATTTCATCGGAAGGAATGTAGCGTTGCGCGCTGAGCGCCGCTGTGACGTCGCCAATGGTGTTGAACACTGCCGATAGCCTTTCTACTCCGGTTGTACGCCGTAGACGGTGTGTTCCATGCGAACCGCGCCGTCCGTGAGATCGATCAGGACGCCGTGGAAACGGCGCTGATCGCGTCCCGGATTGACGCACCAGGTTGCGCCGATCCGGGTGGTATACGTTCCGCTCAGCGCGGGCGCTTCATGGATGTGCCCATGCAAGGTGAGCGGCGGTTGATGCTGTTCAATGAAGGCGCGCAACGCTCGGCTGCCAACATGTCGCTCGCGCGGCATCAGGTCGAGCGGCGTCTCGGCGGGCGGCGTATGGCAGACGTACACCGTGCGGCGCGGATCGCTGCGCCTGGCGAGCGCCGCCAGGTCTTCCGCAATCGACGGCAGCGCCTCGAACTCACGGCGTTGCAGCGGACGAATCGCGCCGCCGCGGCTGGTCAGCGCGTGATCGAAACTGAACGGCGGCGTTCGTCCTTCGTCGCACCGCTCGAAATCCTTGATGCTGAACGGCGTCGGCGGCACGCAGGCATACCCGGCAATCCAGAGTTCATCGCTCATCTGATAGACGCGCTCGTGCAGCGGATGCGCCAGCCCTTCCGCCGCAAGTTCCTCCACAGCGCCATACGCCGCTGTCCAATCGTCGTTGCCCGGCAACAGATACACCGCCGTCGCCGGGTGGTGCGCCCGAAACGCGCGCAGGAGCGGCGCCAGGTCACGTTCCACGAAGGACCGCTGCGTCGTCAACGCATCATCACGCCGCATCGCGTGCGGCAACAGATCGCCGCCGACTACGATAGCATGCGCTTCGTGGCGCGCCGCAAACTCGCACAACGTGCGATAGTCGGCCAGGTTTCCATGAAGGTCAGCGGTGTAGGCAATGCGCATGCTACTGATACTGCGATGAATGGTTTGATAACAACCCTGAACGCACAGCGCACAGAGAAATTGGGGGCTCGCCATGCATTATAGCATGGACGACCGTGAAATGGGGTGTAAGACACATCACTTATCACTCACATGTGGTATCATCTGAAAGGATTCAGCGACTCTCCATATCATTATCTCGCTCATGACCTTGCCCGCACGCCGTCGCTTTCGCGCCATCGCCCGGCTGCCCGACGACCAGATCAATCTGGCGGAGGCGGCGCTCTGCATTGCCTGGGAGGATCAGGGCGACGGCAACCCCCTGGCATCGTTGCGGATCATCGATGCCATGGCTGTTGCTGCGCACGCACGCATCAGCGGCAGGCAGGGGGCGCGCGCGATTGTTGCGGCGCTGAACGACTACCTGTTCGAGGAACTCGGATTTCACGGCAACCACTGGAACTACAGCGATCCAGCCAATAGTTTCCTCGATCAGGTCATCGCGCGGCGCACCGGTTTGCCCATTCTGCTCTCGGTGCTCTACCTGGAAATCGGCTGGCGGCTGCGGTTGCCGGTTGCCGGGCTGGCATTGCCGGGGCATTTTCTGGTGCGCTATATCGATCCGCAAGAGGGCGATCTCTACATCGACCCCTTCAACCGCGGCAGGTTGTGGTCGTATGCGGAGTGCGAGCGGCAGATCACCTCATTTGCCAGTACAACCAATCCCGCACTGATCCGGCAGATCATGGCGCCGCCATCGCCACGGTCAATCCTCATCCGCATCCTGCGCAACCTGAAAAGCGCCTACATTCAGCGCGAACAGTTCGAGCGCGCCCTGGCAATCGTTGAACGGATATTGATCCTGGCATTCGATGCCGGCGAACTGCGGGATCGCGGATTGTTGCGCGCCCGCACCGGGCAATGGTCGGGCGCGCTGGCGGACCTCGAACGCTACGCGCACCTGGCGCCGCAGG
>DAOTWI010000229.1:0-2894 GCA_034436075.1 Roseiflexus sp. | reverse complement strand
CGCAGCGCCTGGGTGCAACGCCGCGATCCGCGACTGGTTGGCGCGGCGCAGGACGTCTTGAGCCAGGCGCCAGGCGTCTTTGCCGACGCCATCGAGCAGGCAACCATTGAGGGGGCGGCGCTGCAACGGCTTATTGAAGCGAACCGCTGGCGTGATGCGCGCCTGGCGCTCGATGCGATCATGACCGATCTGGTGATCGCGGCGCATGCTGCGCCGCCAGGCGGCTGGGAAACGGTTGAGACGCGCATTCGCCAGGGTATTGCCGCCGAAACCGCTGCCGAAGAAGCGCGCATTGAAGCGGAACGGGCGCTCGAACAGGGGCATGCCCGGCTCGCCGTCGATATGCTCGCTCGCTTTGCCCTCTCCAATCTGCCGGTCACGATTGCGCTCCCGCTCATTCGTGTGCGCGAACGTGCAATGGAATACCTGGTGCAGGCAGGTCAGGGTTCCGAAGCGACCCTCGCAACCGTGCGCGCGCAGCGTCAGGCGTTGGAAACGTCCCACGAACCAGGCATACCATCGCACTGAAAGGATGACCACAATGAACCCAAACGCAATCATTGCACCTGGCACGACACACCCCGAAACCGTGTGGCTGGCGGAGGCGACGCCACTGGCGGCAACCATCGCTGCCATCCTGGTTGCAACGCTTCTGATGCGCAGCCGGTTGGGCGCCGCGCTCGATGCGTACCTGGCGCAGCGGTTGACCCATCCCGGCAGCGACCTTATTGACCCTGCGCTGCGCTGGCATCCTCCGGTGATCAGCGCGTCGCGTCTGCTCGCCATATGCGTCGTCGCTGCACTCGTGATCCTGATCGTCGTGAGCCGGATCGGACCGCTGCTGGTCGCCATTGCGCTCGCCGGACCGGCAACCGCGATGCTCATCTGGGCGCTGCTCTGGGTTGAAGAACAGCGTTACACCGCTCGCATCGACGCCGCCCTGCCAGCAATCGTCGGGCGACTGGAGGCGCAGTTGCGCGCAGGCAGCGGCTTGCAACCCGCTATCGAAAAGGTGATTGGCGATATGCCTGTGTCGCCGCTCAAAGCCGAATGGTCATGGTTCCTGGAGCGCCTCGGACAACCAATCGCTGGCGGATCACTCGCTACGGCGACAACCGTGTGCGCCGCGCTGCGCGCGCAGACGCCGTCGCGCCGCCATGCCACATTTCTGAGCCATCTGGAAATCGCTATCGATCAACCGCACGCCTCGCTGGTGCAGCGCGTTCGCGCAGCATATGAAGCGATGCAGGCATCCGACCGCCGCGCCAGTCTGCTGGCAACGGAACTCGCTCAAATGCGCAACACCGGCATTGCGCTCTTCCTGATCAATGCCGGTATGACGCTCTACCTGTTCATTGTGCAGCACGAGCGGTTCGTAACGGCATACAGCAGCGATATGGGCGTTTTGGTGGGGATAGTGCTGGCGCTGGTCGTCGGTGCGCCGCTGATCGGCGGCTACCTGCTGGGACGCGCTGAAGACATCACCTACTGATACTACCAGACGAAACGAGGCGTTCTATGATTGACATCTTGGTGGCGCCAGGCATCTGGACGGCGTTCGCCAGTCTTGCCGGAGTCCTGGTTGCTGTGATCGGCGTGGCGCAACTCGACCATGCGCGCGCACTGGCGAGCGGATTGCGCACCCTTCCTTCCCGTTGGGGTATGACCGGACGGTTTGTGCTGGGACACCTGGCGGCGCTGCCGCTCGCATCGGCGCTCATTCTCCTCATCGCGTCGGCGGGGATCGACGGCATGCCGCGCCTGCTGCTGGCAACGGTTGCATTCGCCATCTACCTGTACATCGGCGTCATCATCCCGCGGAAACCGGTTACCGCCCGGCAGCAGGAACAGAAACGTCTCCGGCGATTGACTCCGTCGTTTGTTGCGTATGTGCGGGTGGCGCTTGCCGGGTACGACCCGCCGCCGGCGCTGCTCGAACGCTACCTGCTGCGACCCGATGACCGGTACGCGCCAATGCAGCGCGTTGTGGCTGATGCGCTGCACCTGGTGCGCGATCACAGCCTGTTGCCCTTCGACGCGCTGCGGCGCGTGGCGCGCGACCGGGGATGCTCTGAGTTGATCGATGTCGCCGAGGCGCTGGCGCAGGCGGAAGCGGAAGGTTCCGACCCGCAAACCGCGCTGCTGGCGCAGGAAACGACACTCAATCAGGTGCTCCAGGATGAGTTTCGTCAGATGATCGAGCGGCGCAAACTCTACCTGCTGGCGCTCGCGGCGCTGGCAGTCGTCGGCGTGCTGGTGCAGATCATCTTCGTGATTGTGATGGGCAGCAACGTCATGGGTCGTTTCTGAGCCGGAGCATGGAACAATGACATCTTTTCGCCGCAACCGTTCGCGCCGCCGGAGTATGCCGGCACGACAGACCGGGCGACAATCAGGCGCCACGCACGCTCCGGTAGCAGGAGACCGCCTGGCGCGCTGGGTGCTTGCCCATCCAGTAGTTGATTGGTTGCTGACCATCGCGCTGCGCTATCCGCGTGCGCTCATCGTCGCTGCCGTTGTGACCGGCGCAGCGCTGGCGATCTGGCACATTGCTGCGCTTCAACGCATGCCCGAAGTCACGCCGGGTCTGGCGCGCGTCGCCAATGTGCAGGGGCATCCGTTGCCGTCCCCGGCGATGACGACAACCGATGAGGCGGTGCGTTTTCTGGCGGCGTACAACCAGGCAAGTGCGCTGGCTGCGGCGCAGGGACGGGCGGATCTGCTCGAACCCTACCTGGCGCCCGGCGGTCCCGCCTGGCAATCGGCAGCGTCGGAGTATGCGCGCCGCGCCAGCGCCGGCGAGCGCCGCGACGCCGCCCTGGTGCGCTGGGGCGTTTTGCAGAGCGACCTGACCTCCGCCGGAGGATGGATCGACACCCAGGAGCAGTGGGATG
>DAOTWI010000228.1:0-3812 GCA_034436075.1 Roseiflexus sp. | reverse complement strand
ACGCTGCTGTTCCCGTCCGTGCAGGCGGACGGTCGGCCGCAGGCCCGCCAGGAGCGATTTCAATCGCTGGCAGAGCGTCGTTTCTTGACACATCATGCCTGCACCCGCGGAGAGACCACCTTCACTCCCACATCGTTGATGCGCTTCGCCCGGCGCAGTAGCTGGTCGTCACATGTGCAGAAGTCATCCGCCTGGCTCGCCTCCGCCAGCGCCAGATGAAGCGCATCGAGCGGCTTGATGCCATGGTGCACAAAGTGAGCGGCTCTTTCCTTGACGCGGTCAGTGATCGAAACCGTCGTTTGAGCTTTGGCGAGCACCGCGTCAGCGTGCTCCTGGCGAATGGACGTGGGATTTTGCCCGGTCTCGTAGATCAGCGCATCTAATGAAACCAGTTCGATGCGCCTGGCATCTGTACCACGCGGGGTTGGCAAGCGACGGCGTTGGATGAGGCGGCGGGCTTACGTGCTGCCGCGCAAACGCGGATCGAGGGCGTCGCGCAAGCCGTCGCCCAGCAGGTTGAACCCCAGCACCGTAATCACAATCGCAATGCCGGGAGCAATCGCCACCCACGGCGTCAACTCCATAAAGCGACGCCCGCTGCCAAGCATCGCCCCCCACGACGGAGCAGGCGGCTGCGCCCCAAGTCCCAGGAAACTGAGCGCCGCCTCAGCCAGAATGGCGGTGGAGAGGAGCAGCGAGGTTTGCACAATCAGCGGCGCGGCGATATTCGGCAGGAAATGGCGGAAGATCAATCCCACCGGGCGGACTCCAACCGCGCGTGCCGCTTCAATATAGGCATAGTTGCGCACCGCCAGCATCTCGCCGCGCACCAGGCGGGCGTAGATCGGCGCATAGACAATCCCGATCGCAATCATCGCATTCGTCAGGCTCGGACCGAGCAAGCCCGCAATGACAATCGCCAGCACCAGGCTCGGAATGGCGAACAGCATATCGACCAGCCGCATGAGCAGCGTATCGACGCGCCCGCCGACATACCCGGCGATCAGCCCCAGCGCCCCGCCAAACGCCAGCGCCAGGCTGACCGACACCGCCCCGACGTACAGCGAAATGCGCGAGCCGTAGATCACGCGCGAAAAAATGTCGCGCCCAAACTCGTCGGTGCCGAGCAGATACTGCGCGCTCGGCTCAAGCAACCGCCGTGACACCTGCGACGTCGGGCTGTAGGGGCTGATCACCGGCGCCAGCAGCGCAGCCAGCACCACCAGCACAATGATTGCCAGCCCGACCAGACCGGGCGTATTCCGGCGGAATGCCGTGATCAGCGGCGATGTGCGGCGCCGCATACGCAGCAGGCTGCCGCCGGTACGCGCATCAGTTATGGCAGATGGGCTAGTCATAGCGAATCCGCGGGTCAACGGCGCTGTAGAGCAGATCGACCGCCAGATTGACCAGCACGAAGATCAGCGAAAGAAGCAGCACCGTACTCTGTACCATTGGATAATCACGGTTGTAAATGCCGTTGATCAGCAAAAACGCAATGCCGGGCAATGAAAAGATCTGCTCGATGATCACCGAACCGCCCATCAACACCCCAAACTGGACGCCAATGACGGTCAGTACCGGAATGAACGCATTTTGCAGCGCGTGACGCAGCAACACCGCGCGATCACGCAATCCCTTGGCGTATGCCGTCCGAATATAGTCCTGGCGCAGCACTTCCAGCAGCGACGCGCGAGTCATGCGCATGATGATCGCCATGGGCTGAAGCGCCAGCAGGAGCGCCGGCGCCAGCATGATCTGCATGTTGCGCCCGAAATCGACGAAGGGTGACACCCAGCCCAGCGGCGGCGTCCAGCGGAACACCGTCGAACTGATGAGCAGGAACATCGTCGCCAGCCAGAACGCCGGAAACGAGAGACCGATCAGCCCGACAATGCGCGTCAGCATGTCCGTGACGCCGTTGCGCCGCACCGCAGCGATGATCCCCAGCGGAATGGCAAACAGGCACGCAAACAAGATCGCCATGACTGCCAGTTGCAGTGTGACCGGCATACCCTGGGCGATGCTCTCTGCCACAGGGATGCCGGTGCGCATCGAAACGCCGAAATTGCCGCTCAGGAACCCGCCGATCCACTCCAGGTATTGCACCGCCAGCGGGCGATTCAGCCCCAGATTCTCACGGATCTGTTCGAGGGTCCGCTGGTCTGCCTGGGTGTCGCCGCCGAAGAGAATATCGACCACATCACCCGGCAACAGCCGCATCAGGGTGAAAATAATGAGCGACACCCCTGCCAGCGTCGGGATGACCAGCGCCAGACGTTGCAGCAGATAGCGGTTCATCGTTGTGCCAGACTCACGCCGTCACAAAGATTTCGCGCAGCGCCGGGCGGAACGTCGTAAAGGCGACGTAGTAATTCTGCACTCGCTTACGCACCGCTGAGAAACGGTAATCCTGGTAGAGATACAGGTGCGGCGCCTCATCGAGCACGATCCGCTGCACTTTCAGCATCAACTCGCGTCGTTTCGCCTGATCGAGCGTTGCCATGGCGGCATCATACGCCTCGTTGAGTTCTGCGTTCTCCCAGGCGGGGAACCAGTTCTTCTCAGCAATGCCCAGGCGACGGAAGTCGTTCAGGTAGCCGCTCACGTCGGCGCGCATGCCGCGCGCCGTGAAGCACCACTCGAACTCGCCGTTGGTCACGCGCTGCGCAAATGTGCCAAACTCGATCTGCTCAATCTGCATGTCGATGTTCAACTGGCGCAGTTGCTCCTGCACGATGATTGCATTATCGTTGGAGTAGTTTGCGAAGGTCATCGCCGTGACTTTGAAGCCATCGGCGTATCCAGCCTGCGCCATCAGTTGACGCGCCTTCTCGACATCGACCCGATACGCGGTGCGCAATTCATCTTGAGTGAGGGGCCAGGCGCCATAACCGGGCACGACCGGTCCGGTCAGTTCCGCTTCCCCCTCCATCACCTTGTCGATCAGTTCCTGGCGGTCGATGGTCAGACTGATCGCCTGCCGCACTTCCTTAATGTCCCACGGCTTCCCGCCCTTCAGCGTGAACTGGAGCACCTTGGGCTGCGAGAACAACCCTTTCAGAATGGTGATGTCAGTGTCGTTCTGGAGCCGCCGCGCACCCAATGGCGAAACGTCCGTTCCATCAATGTCGCCGGAACGCAAGGCTGCGATACGGGCGTCTTCCTCAGGAATGATCCGATAGGTCAGTTGATCGATCTTCGGCTGCTCCGGGTTCCAGTGGTCGGCAAAGCGTTCGTAGACGATTTCGGCGTTGGGCGTATAACTGACCAGGCGGAAGGGACCGGTGCCGATCGACTGGGTCACCGGATTGATCTGCTGCGGCATGTCCGCCGGAAAGATGTTCGTGTAGCGCGACCAGGCGAACAGCCCTGGGATGGTGGGATCAAGCTTTTTCAGATTGATGCGAATGGTCAACGGATCCACGACCTCAACGGTATCGAAGTTGGCGAAGAACGCCGCGCCCGGATTGCGTCCGTCGGGCGGATTGATGATGGTATCGAGCGAGTACTTGACATCCTCGGCGGTCAGTTCTTTGCCGTTGTGGAACTTCACGCCTGAACGCAGTTTGAAGATATAAGTGGTATCGTTCGGCGTCTCAAACGACTCCGCCAGCGACGGTTGCACCTTCAGATCGCGATCCCACATGAGCAACGAGTCATACATCGGCTCACGCGCTTCGTAATTGTACTGGCCGGTAATGTTGATCCCGTATGGTTCGAGCGACACTGGATCGCCGAGCATCGCCCAGGTGACTTTGCCGGTCGGAGCGGCTGGAGCGGGCGCAGCCGTCGGGACGGCGGGCGCCGCC
>DAOTWI010000227.1:0-3252 GCA_034436075.1 Roseiflexus sp. | reverse complement strand
GTGAGCGGCGTCACTACGCCATTGGTTGTGGTGATCGTCACTGTGGCAGTGGTGATGCCGGTGTCGCCCACATTGTAGACATTGTTGGGCGGCAGATCGGTAATCTCATCAAACACGCGGGCGCGCACGGTGACCGGACGCCAGTACCCCTGGTCGTAATCGAGGGTGTTGCTGACGCCAACGGTTGCGCCGGTCACGGTCATGAACGGTCCGTCGCTGTCGAGCGCGTCGTTGCCGCCGATATCGGTGAGCGATGCGGTGTATGTGCCGTCCGGCGGAGAGAACGCCAGTGTGTAGGTCACGCCCGATGTCCCGCCAGGGATGCCGGTGAATGAGTAGTTCGGATCAGACCCGGCGGTTGGAGCAGTCAGGGTGTAGGTCGTCGTCAGGTTGAGCGTAGCGACTGTGACTGTCAGCGTCGCGGTTGCGCCATTCAACGTCAGGTCGTTCGCGGTCTGCGTGAAACTGCCGTCGCGGTCGAAGAAGACATACCCCTGAACGACGTTGTTGCCGCGCAGACCGGCATCGACGTCAGTCACGGTGATGCCCGATGTCACAGTCAGAACGCCGGTGCGTCCAGTTGAGTCGACATCACTGGCAAGCGGGTCGCCAGCCGAAGGGATGTCGGGCGTGACGAACGACCAGTTCGCCGGGTCGGGGCGGACGATTTCGACCACGTAGGTGAGCGGCGCGACGCTGCTGAAGGTATAGCTGCCGTCGAGAGCGGTCGTTGTCGTCGTCACCAGGGTATTATCACTGGCGCGGAGCAGATTGACGGCGAAGTTCGCCAGCCCCGGCTCAGGGGTTGTTTCGTCCTGGTTGTTGCCGTTCTGGTCGAAGAAGACGCGCCCGGAGAGGGTTGCCGGACGGTAGACCGCCGCATCGATGCCAGGGTTCTGGCTGCCGCGCACAATCGTGAAGGTTGGCGTGCGCCAGGTGCGACCGCTGACGAATGCGCGCACATCGTTGACGTCGTCAGAACTGCTGGCTGGCGGATCGACGCTCAACCAGCCGGTCGGCGTAATGACGCTCGCCACATACGCTGGCGGGAGCGCGCTCAGATCGAACGTGGCGTAGTACGTGCCGGAGATAATGTCGGTGATCGTGTAGATGCCGCTGGCGTTCGTCGTTTGCGGCAGACCGACAGGAACATCATCGGCGGTAAAGAAGAAGCCGTCGGGACCAGCGCCGTAGAGTCGAACCGTGACGCTCTGGACGCCGGTTTCACTCAGGTCGAAGATGCCGTTGCCATTGTCGTCTTCCCAGACGAAGTTGCCGATCTCGGCGCGCACGATGCCGAAGTCCACAGTGAAATCCGCCGGGGCGGCGGCGGTCAGGAGCGTCGTGGTAATTACCACGCCTTCAGTTGAACCGCAGGCGGCGCCGGTAGTGTAGCCAAGCCCTTCGAGCGCGCCGCCGGGCGCAAAGTTCGAGGCGTCGAGCACAACTGTGTAGGTGATGCCGAGCGGCAGGTTGTCAAAGAGATAGTTCCCGTTGAGATCGGTCGTTGTTTGCGGTTCGCCTGTATCGATCTGGCAGTTGCTATTCATGTCCACAAAGACCAGCGCATTCGCCAGTCCCAGCGTTGTTTCGAGCGGATCGACGATCCCGTTGCGGTTCACATCGTGCCAGACGAAATCGCCGACCGTACCGGCGTAGAGACCGAAGTTCGAGGTCTCGTTGCGGCGATTGGTTGCATTCAGGGTGAAATCGGGCGTCTGAAGGAAATCACCAGCGCCGATAACTGCGGGACCATCTGTTATGCCGTCGATCAGACCCTGATCGCCGATAGCGGGCGGGGTCGCCGTCTGGTTGAGCGGCGTCGCGTGGCCAAAGAGCAGATCGGCGGCGGTATCAAACTCGGAATTCGGAATGCGCACACGGTACGTTGCCGTCAGCGGCACGCTGGCAAACTCGAAGAAGCCAGCGCGATTGGCAGGATCGTTGAGGATAGATCGCGTTGTTTGAGGAGCGCCGATGAGAGTATCGGACGAGTCGCGCAATTCGACCGTCACGCCATTGATAAACGGCTCACCCGGATCGCGCAGACCGTTCTGGTTGAGGTCGCGCCAGACGAAGCCGCTCACTGCGCCGCGCGAGAAGCCAACATCCAGGCTATCGTCGTTGACGCCGCGCGCCGCGTTTGGAACCGTCATGCGCGGCTCGCCAGACACCAACTGCGCATCGGAGTCGCGCCGATCCTCGCTGTTGAAGTTCGCGTCCTGCGTTGTCAGCACCCACCCGGCGGGGATGCCGCCAGTGACGCGGATGGTGTAGTTGCTGACGCCTGCCGGAACATTGTCCACAAAACGATACGTGCCGTCTGGTCCGGCAGTTGCGGTGGCAACCAGCATATTCGCTGGCGTGTACAAGCCAAGGGTCAACCCGGCGAGTCCGGGTTCACCGGCGTCCTGAATGCCATTAGCGTCCTGGTCGTCCCACGCGCGCACAACGATGGTGCGGACACCGGCGGGCGCGCCGGTATCAATGCCGGAAGCGTCGAGCGACCGGAGACCGACATCGCGCTGAACCGGCGCATTGTTGATCGTCACAAAAAACACCAGGGCATTGTCCTGCCCTGGCGTCGTCGGTCCTGGCACGGAGATGACCGTGCCGTTGGGTGCGCCATTGCCGGGGTTCGTCACTTCAACGCGGTAGTTGCCATTAGGGGTGTTGGGAAAGATTGCCAGCCCGGAGGCGTTGGTATTCACTGAGTAGAGCAGATTGTTATCGGTATTGAATACCAACACCGGCACGCCGCTCACAGCGGGTTCGCCACTGTCGTATTGACCATTGCGATTGCTGTCGGTGTAGACTCGCACCGTCAGGTCGCCCACG
Organism: Roseiflexus sp.; assembly: GCA_034436075.1. Lineage (GTDB taxonomy): Bacteria > Chloroflexota > Chloroflexia > Chloroflexales > Roseiflexaceae > Roseiflexus. Next base: position 414 of record DAOTWI010000227.1, on the reverse strand, counting down.
GCGCTGGCGACGCGCGCGCCAAAAAAGGCAAAGAGCGTTGAAAGCATTAGAGCAGCAGCGGCAACTGCTGCCCAGCGGCGCATGTGCAGGCGTTGAGTACGATGTGAGATATGGGTTGTTGCCATGCGAACCACCTTGCGCTGAAGAGGAGACCGGACGATAGGACGATACAACACATACAAACGCTCGCCACGCAAACATATTGCCGCATACGTGGCGAGCGCACACCACTTCGACTATACTACATGAAAGCGCATGAGAACAGTTGCAGTTTGGTTGCAAAATCGAGCAGAAGTTGTAAACAATGTGTGAGGGAGGGTTGAAGGTTGAAGGTTGAAGGTTGAAGGTTGAACGTTGAAGGTTGAACGTTGAACGTTGAACGTTATTGATCACACAAAGTCACGAAGGCGCGGG
>DAOTWI010000226.1:0-2659 GCA_034436075.1 Roseiflexus sp. | reverse complement strand
AATGGTCACGCGGGCGAGGCTGCTCACCCCGCTGCCACCGGGAGTCCGGTCATTTTCGATGTCGATGCATCCGACCTGCCTGAAGCCGAGCACGTGATTATCACGCCGCCGCCCGATTGTGATGCCGAAGAGAAAAGTGTGATCATGACGCCGCCCCTGGATGGAGTCACCTGGCAACCAGCCATACCGCACAATGACGCTTACGCACCAGGGCGCCCGATGAACGGCGTGGAACGAACGGCGGCGGACAACGCGCGGGCTTCGACAGGCTCAGCCCGCGCGGAACCCTCAACAGGAGAACACACGCAGGCTTCGACAGGCTCAGCCCGCGCGGAACCCTCAACAGAAGAACACACGCAGGCTTCGACAGGCTCAGCCCGCGCGGAACCCTCAACAGGAGAACACGCGCAGGCTTCGACAGGCTCAGCCCGCGCGGCGTCCTCTGCAACCGTGCAACAGCGATCACGAAGCGCCAGGAACCGTAAACGCAGCCGACAGCCATGAAACAGGTCTCTCTTTATCTCTCGCGCCAGTCGTCGTCGATTGGCCGGTATGTCTGGGAGCAGGTCGTCCAGGCAGCGACTGGATGGATTCCGGGGATCGTCGGGATTGGAGTGCGCGCAGTCGCGTATCGCGCAATAATGCACATGGACGGCGTGGCAGCCATCGAGGAGGGGGTGCGCATCCGGTTTGCCGACAATGTGCGCCTCGGGCGCGGCGTGTACCTCGATCACGGCGTCTACCTGCATGCCTGTCCGGGCGGCATCTCGATCGGTCCCGAAAGTTATGTCATGAAGAACGCCATCCTGCATGTGTACAACTTCCGCGATCTGCCGCATGCCGGCATCCGGATCGGCGCCCGATCGCTGATCGGCGAGGCGTGCATTCTGCGCGGGCAGGGGGGCATTACGATTGGTGATGATGTCTTTCTCGCGCCGCTGGTGCAGATGCTGGCAGTGAACCATGTCTACCACGACACGAGCAGGCCGATCAGCCTGCAAGGGATCACCTGCCAGGGAATCACGGTCGAAGACGGCGCCTGGATCGGCGGCGGCGCCATCATCCTCGATGGCGTGCGCATCGGCAAAAATGCCGTCATCGGCGCGGGCGCAGTCGTGACCCGCGATGTTCCCGATTACTGCGTCGCCGTTGGCAACCCGGCGCGCATCGTGCGTGATCTGCGCAGCCAGCCCGTTGCGCCAGCGAAGGTTCCGGTGTATTGATGCGTTCTGCAGGCAGAGCCGTTGCAATGCAACGGCTCTGCCGGTCAACCCTGCATTCAGCGTTCAATCCGCCGCCCCTGATCCTTCCTGACGCACCCCTCACCCCTGTTCCTCCGTTGCGTCATCCGATTGTCATATCTCCATGTCACGATCTCTCTCAGTGAGACAACGTGGACATCCCTGTATTGCGTGCCCGATGGTGCGGCGCAACAGGTGCGTGTGAGGAGGAATCAGGCGTATGACAACCTTATCGGTGGTGATCCCGGCGTATAACGAAGAAGATGGGATTGCGGCAATTGTTGAGCGTGTGCTGGCGATTGAGCCTGAATTGCCGAAGTATGGCGTCGATGCGCTGGAATGCATCGTGGTCGATGACGGCTCGCGTGATCGCACGGCGGAGATTGTGCGGCGCTACGTGCCGCGGGTGCGCCTGATTCAACAGCCGAACAAAGGGTATGGCGGGGCGTTGAAGACCGGCTTTCAGGCGGCGAGCGGTGAGTTGCTCGGTTTTCTCGACGCCGACAGCACCTATCCGCCGGAATATTTTCCGCAGATGTGCAAAGTGGCGCTCGATGGCGCCGACCTGGTGATCGGCAGTCGCATGGCGGGTGCGACGAGCGAGATGCCGCTGGTGCGACGTATCGGAAATTTCATTTTCGCCAACCTGCTCTCGCTCGTCGCGGGTGTGCGCATCAGTGACAGCGCCAGTGGCCAGCGGATCATCCGGCGCGAAGCGCTGCCGGTTCTCTATCCGCTCCCCGACACGCTCGACTTCACGCCAGCGATGAGCACGCGCGCGCTGCACGAAAACCTGCGCATGGTCGAAGTGCCCATCCCGTACAAGGAGCGTTCCGGGCGCAGCAAACTGAGCGTGGTGCGCGACGGGCTGCGCTTTTTCAAGAGCATTGTGTGGACGGCGCTGACCTACAATCCGGTTCGCATCTTTGGCGGCATCGGCGCGTTGCTGCTGCTCCTCAGCGTAGTGCTGATGGCGCTGGCGTTCGGCATGCAGGCGCTCGGCATTGACTCGGTCGTCTCCTTCCCGCGTCTGTTTGGCGCGCTGGTGCTGGCAGTCGCCGGGGTGACGCTGTACACCACTGGTACATCGTTCAGTTACATCGTTGCGCTGTTCCACAAGCGCCCCATCCGGCAGGGCATGTTTGGTCCGCGCGGCAACGGGCGCAAGATCGAGAAGCACTACTGGTGGCTGGGAATCCTGGCGGTGTTGCTTGGTGTCGCGCTCTACATCGCCGCCGTCGCCTTCGACTTGACCAACCCGGCGTTGCAGGTCTCGTGGTTTGCGCCGGTGGTCAGCGCGCTTATGGTGCTGACCGGCGTGCAACTGGTGAGCGCCTGGAGCCTGGCGCGCGTGCTGGCGGAACTGAGCGTGCGCGAGGGTCTGGCGGCGCGCGACCTCACCGGCAATGGCGTGCCGG
>DAOTWI010000225.1:0-3445 GCA_034436075.1 Roseiflexus sp. | reverse complement strand
GCCCCTTGTGGGCGCCCATCACCGGATCACGGCGCGCCCCCCGGCGCCCGGCACCGTCGGCGCGCCCCCCTGTGATCGCCCGTTTCCATCGATCGTCATCCAACCGATCGCTCGCTCAACGTCTCCGTTTCCGCCACAACGACCGGCTCCGTCTCGCGCATCCGGCGCACCCGCACTACGTGAATCAACACACCCACCATGAACAGCCCGAACCCGACGGCATCGGACCCCAGATCGGCGTAGAGCATCGCCAACCCTGCGATGCCCATGAGCACGCGCTCGAAGAGATTCGCCTGGCGCAGCAGCCAGCCGCCGAAAGCGACCGCCAGCGCACCCACCGCCACACAACTGGTCAGGAACGTGATCGTAATCGTGACCCATCCGCCAGAGGCAAGCGCCTCATACCAGGCGGGCTTGAACGCCAGCGCCACCGTGCCCACGTCCTTGCCGACCTGTTGCAATAACAACAGCAGACTCGTGCCGTCGATCGTCATCGTAAACATGAATGGCACCAGGAATCCTGGCAAACAGTACTTCCATGCCATAAACATCGTGGGCCATGGACGACCGCCGGTAATCGCGGCGGCAGCCATCGGCGCCAGCGCCGTCGGCGGCGACACATCGGCAAGAACAGCATAGTAGAAAATGAACATATGCGCAGCAGGCTCCGGTACACCTACCTGGCGGAGCGCAGGAACGATCATCACCGCCGCCAGAATGTACGATGCCGTGACCGGCACCGCCAGCCCCAGCACCCAAACCGCAACCGCGGCAAAGAAGACCGTCATCAAAATATTGCCGCCGCCCAGGCTCACGATCATGCCCGAAATCTTCAACCCCAGCCCGGTCAGCGTCACGGCTGAGACGATAATCCCGGCGCAGGCAGTGGTGGCTGCGATGGAGACGACGCTGCGCCCGCCATACTCCAGCGCCCGCAGAATGCGCATATTCTCATCTTCGCCAGGGATGGCGCGCACCCGCCGGTAGAGCGCCATTGCCGCCGCAATCACGACGGTGAGCATCAACCCCCAGAAGATCGCCACTGATGGGCGCATACGCGGCAGCACACCGGTCACCTCCAGCGCCATGAGCAGCGCCATCAGCGCGACGCCAGCCGCCAGCGCCTTCAGGGAGGAGAGGCGCGTTTCGGGGCGGAGGAAACTCAGGAAGAACGCGACGACGATTGACCAGTAGACCGCCATGAAGGGCGTCATGCCGAATCCCATCAGGATGGCGACGGCAAACAGCGACGAGAAGTGATACCCGAACTTGCGCGTCAACTCCCAGAGCGGCTCGGTTTTGAACTCGACCGCCTGCGTCTTCATGCGGCGCGAGTCGGCTTCGATCATCAGGATGATCGAGAGATAGTAGAGGATCGTCGGCACGATCGCCATGATCAGCACATCGAGATAGGAAATATCGAGGTATTCGGCGATCAGGAACGCCGCCGCGCCAAGGGTTGGCGGCGAGAGGGTGGCGCCGATCCCCGACGCCGCCAGCATGCCAGCAGCGACCGTCTTATCGTACCCCGCTTTGCGCAGCATAGGCCACGAAAGCGACCCAAGCGTCACGGTCGTTGCCACACCGCTGCCCGACACGGTGCCGAGCAGGAACCCGGCGGCTGCCACGGTGCGCCCCGGACCAGCGCCGCTCTTCGACTTGCCGAGCGCCGCGAACGACCAGTCGATGAAGAACTTGCCAGCGCCGCTGTACTCTAGCACCGCGCCATAGATCGTAAACAGCACGATGAAGGTGGCGGCCACATCGAGCGGCACGCCAAATACGCCCTGCAACGTCAGATAGTTCGTGCCGATCAGACGTTGGAGCGAGATCCCGCGGTGGTCGAACGGCTCAGGGAAAATGTACCCGAACAGCGCATACAGAATCGAGAAAACCGCCACCAGCATCAGCGCCATGCCCGTGGTGCGACGAGTCGCCTCCAGCACCAGCAATAGCATAATGGCGCCCATCACCAACTCCGTTGGCGTGGGTTGCGTGACACGTTGCAGCGCCTCGCGAAAATTGAGACTCAAATAAATCATACTGGCAGCGCCGAGCGCTGCCAGCACAACATCATACCAGGGCACCTTCGTGCGCGCCGCTTTACGCAACGGAAAGTAGAAGAAGGTCAACGCCAGAACGAGCATCAGGAATGTGGCGCGATACACCTGCGTCGTGATGATCGCCTGCGTCCAGTAGAGCGCGTAGATCGCGAGCGCCGCCGCAACAATCCCGGCAATCCATGCCCAGGCGCCGCTCAATTTGCGGGTGGCTGCTTCGTTCTCGAACTCCTCGATGAGTTGCTCGACTTTTTGCTGGGAAATGACCTCATTGTCAGGCGCGTCGTTGTTCTGAGCGTTGGCGGCGATGCTCATCGTTGCCCCCCCTTGCTGCGGAGATTGAGATATGTGTGACCTGGTATGACATATGAAGAGGCAAGACGCAGTTGAAACCGCGTCTTGCCTCAATCTCACCCTGTTACTCCTTCCAGACCCCGCGTTCCTTGTAGAACTCAATGGCAGCCGGGTGGAACGGTATCGACGACCCGGCAACCGCCGTCTCAAGCGACAGGGTGCGCGCCGCCGGGTGGATCTGACGCACTTCTTCGATGTTGTCGAAGATGGTCGTCAGAATGGCTTTCACCTGATCGGCGGGCATATCCTGGCGCACCACAAGCAGGTTGGTCACCCCAATGCCTGGCACATCCGTGTCGGTTCCTTTGTAGGTGCCGCCGGGCAGCACGGTGGCGGCGTAGATCGGACCATACTTATCCACCATCGGCTTCAAGAGCGAACTGGTGTCGATAAAGACCACCGACTCAGTCGTGACCAGGTCAGTCACTGCTGCCGTCGGCAGACCGCCGATCCAGAAGAAGGCATCGATCTTCTTATCCTTCATGGCAGCCACCGAGTCGGCCACGCCCAGGTTTTCGCGGATCACATCCTCCGGTTTCAACCCGGCTGACTCCAGCAGGCGAAGCGCCGCCGTTTCAGTGCTGCTGCCCGCCGATCCGATCGACACAGGGCGACCTTTCAGGTCAGCAACGCTCGTGACCCCCGCATCGGCGCGCGCGACCACGTGGATGAAACTCTGATAGAGCACAGCAATCGTTGCGGCAGGAACCGGACCGGTCGCCTGGTACGCCGCCACGCCGTTAATGCCGTCGTATGCCGAATCGGCCGTTGTGAAGCCGATCTGCGCTTCATTATTCTGAAGCAACTTCATGTTATCGACGGAGCCGCCAGTTTCCTGCGCCGTCGCTTCAGTATTGGGCATCTTTTCGGTAAGAATGCGCGCCAGACCTCCGCCATAGGGGAAGAAGACGCCGCCGGTGCCGCCAGTGCCGATGATCAAGCGGAGCTTTTCGCCCGTTGGAGGGGCAGGGGCTGTTGTTGGCGCTGCTGGCGCCGTCGTGGGCGCCTCGGTGGGACCTGTCGGCGCCGCC
>DAOTWI010000224.1:0-4409 GCA_034436075.1 Roseiflexus sp. | reverse complement strand
GGACGGAGCGACGCGAGCGCGGCGAACGTCGCAGCGGCGGACAGAGCCGCGCGGCGGGAGAGATGTTTTGGCGGCATAGACGACTCAAGCAACTGGGCGTACCAGGATACGGTTAACCTGTCGCGCCGCTCCCCTCTCCCGCAGTGCGGGAGAGGGGCAGGGGGTGAGGGCTGACAGGCGCGTTCTTACTGAAACTATACCATACCTTTGAATGGAGGTTTCCATGAACCAGCCAAAAAAACGAATTCTAACCGGCGACCGCCCGACCGGGCGCATGCACCTGGGGCACTATGTCGGCACACTGGCGAACCGGGTGCGGTTACAGGACGAGTACGAATGCTTCTTCCTGGTCGCCGACCTGCATATGCTCACCACGCGCACCGAACTCGAGCGCCTGCGCCAGACCGGTGAGAACATCCGGCACGTGGTGCTCGACAACCTGAGCGTCGGGATCGACCCGGAGAAATCGACGTACTTTCTCCAGTCGATGGTTCCGGCGATCAGCGAGATTGCGCTGATCTTTGGCATGCTGACGACCGTGCCGCGCCTGCAGCGGGTGCCGACGCTGAAAGAGGTCATGCAGGACCTGCACATCGAGCAGCCGTCCTTCGGTCTGCTGGGATACCCCGTGCTCCAGGCCGCCGACATTCTCTGCGTGCGCGCCGATCTCGTGCCGGTCGGCAAGGATCAGGCGTCGCACCTGGAAGTGACGCGCGAAATTGCGCGCCGCTTCAACACCCTCTACGGCGAGGTGCTGCCTGAACCCGAAACCCTGATCGGCGACGTGCCGACGCTGGTGGGGATCGACGGTCAGGCGAAAATGTCGAAGAGCCTGGACAACGCCATCTACCTGACTGACGACGCGAAAACCGTCGAGGAGAAGGTGCGCCGCATGTACACCGATCCCAACCGCATTCGCGCCGATGTTCCCGGCAAAGTCGAAGGGAACCCGGTATTCATCTACCACGACGCCTTCAACCCGAACGTTGATGAGGTGAACGACCTGAAGGAACGGTACAGCCAGGGGAAAGTCGGCGATGTCGAGGTGAAGCGCAAACTTGCGGCGGCGATCAACGCCTTCCTCGACCCGATCCGCGAACGACGGGCGCAGTACGAACGCAACCCGCGCATCGTCGAAGAAATCCTGGCAGCCGGTTCCGAACGCGCGCGCGCCGAAGCCAACGAGACCCTCAATATGATGAAAGAGGCGATGGGTCTGAAATTCATTTGAAGGTTGAAGGTGGCGCGTTGAACGTTGAACGTGGCAAGGTTGCACGTTCGCAGGCAAGACGGTGCGAATGCAGGTCGAAGGCGGTTCTCTCTGTGCTCTCTGTGGCTCTGTGGTAAATCCACAGGTGTGAAGGGCGGATGATCCAACAGGCAAGGCACGAGGCAAGGGGCGTTACACCTGCGAACGTTGAACGTTGAACGTGGCAAGGTTGCGCGTAGGGGCGTGGCGGCGCCACGCCCACAGTGAACCGAGAAGGAACATCCTTCGTGCCGCTTCGTGTCCTTCGTGGATGATCCAACAGGCAAGGCGCGAGGCGTAAGGCGAGGGGCGTTACACCTGCGAACGTTGAACGTTGAACGTGGCAAGGTTGCGCATTCGCAGGCAAGACGGTGCGAATGCAGGTCGAAGGCGGTTCTCTCTGTGCTTTCTGTGGCTCTGTGGTAAATCCACAGGTGCGAAGGTTTGAAGGTTGAAGGTGCGAAGGTTGAACGCACGCACATCAAACAATCCAGGAAAAAAGTCCTTCGTGCCGCTTCGTGTCCTTCGTGGATGACCCAACAGGCGCACAGACGCACGGTGCAACTGCAGGGGGATACTATGAAACTTTTTCCATCGCTTCAGGAGATGCGCACGCTCGTCGGGCAGGGCAATCTCTGCCCGCTCTACGCCGAGGTGCTCGCCGACCTGGAAACGCCGGTGTCGGCGTTCCTCAAAGTCGCGCGCGAGCCGTGGAGCTTCCTGCTCGAATCGGTCGAAGGCGGGCAGCATATCGCGCGCTACTCGTTCATCGGCGCCGAACCGTACATGACGCTGCGCTTCGATCAGGGGATCGCCAGCGCGGTGCAGGGCGGGTACAAGCAGACGCTGCCCTACACCGATCCGTTGCAGGTGCTGCACTCCTACCTGAGCGCCTATCGTCCGGTGCGCCTGCCCGACCTGCCGCGCTTCGTCGGCGGCGCCGTCGGCTACTTCAGTTATGAGACAGTCTGCTATTTCGAGCGCCTGCCGCGCCCGGAGAAACGCGGCTATGCCATGCCCGAAGGACTATGGCAGTTCGTTGATACGCTGCTCGTCTTCGACCATCTGCGCCACAAGATCAAGGTGCTGACCCACGTCCACCTGGACGACCCGGATCTCGAAGGCGCCTACCAGCGCGCCGCAACCCGGATCGAGGCGCTGATCGAGCGGCTGCGGCAACCACTCCCGGTGCGCAGCCAGGCGCTCCCGGCGGAGCGCGAGTCTGCCGAAACCCCGCAGGAGCGAACTTTCTCTTTCGTGGCGAATTACGAACCCTGGCCCCTTGAGAAACCCTCACCAGTCACCGTTGCATCGAACGTCAGTCGTGAGGAGTACATGCGGCGCGTCAACGTCGCCAAAGAGTACATCGCAGCCGGCGACATCTTTCAGGTTGTGCCTTCGCAACGCTTCAGCCGTCCGGTGCGCGTCCACCCCTTCGCCATCTACCGCGCACTGCGCACGATCAACCCGTCGCCCTACATGTTCTACCTTCACACCCCCGAAGGCGACCTGGTCGGCGCGTCGCCGGAACTGCTGGTGCGCGTCGAGGAAGGGATGGTGACCACCCACCCGATTGCTGGTACGCGCCGCCGCAGTAAAGACCCGGAGGAGGACGCGCAGCTGGCGCAGGAATTGCTCGCGGACGAAAAAGAGCGCGCCGAGCATCTGATGCTCGTGGACCTGGGACGCAACGACCTGGGGCGCGTCTCGGAACCGGGGACAGTGCGGGTTCCCGCATTTATGGAAGTCGAAAAGTTCAGCCACGTGATGCACCTGGTGAGCCACGTGACCGGCAAACTGCGCAGCGACATGACTGCGCTCGACGCGCTGCGCGCCGTGTTCCCCGCCGGAACCGTCAGCGGCGCGCCGAAGATCCGCGCCATGGAGATCATCGCCGAACTCGAAGGCGAACAACGCGGCGTCTATGCCGGGGCGGTCGGGCACGTCGGCTTCAACGGCGACCTCGATACCTGCATCGCGCTGCGCACCATGGTCGTCAAAGACGGCATCGCCTATGTGCAGGCAGGCGGCGGCGTGGTGGCGGACAGCGATCCGGCAGCGGAGTATGAGGAAAGTTGCAATAAGGCGGCAGCATTGCTGCGCGCCATTGATGCGGCGGAGGGCGACCTATGATCCTCCTTCTCGACAACTACGACTCCTTCACCTACAACCTCTACCAGTACCTGAGCGAACTGGGCGCGCAGGTGACGGTGAAGCGCAACGATGAACTGACGGTCGGCGACGTGGCGGCGCTTGCACCGGAGAAGATCGTCATTTCACCGGGACCGTGCACTCCGAATGAGGCGGGTATCAGCGTCGCGCTCATTCGTGAACTGGGGGCGACGATCCCGACCCTTGGCGTCTGCCTGGGGCATCAGGCGATTGGCGCGGCATACGGCGGCGCCGTCGTGCGCGCGCCGAAGGTGATGCACGGCAAACTCTCCGACATTCATCACAACGGTCAGGGAGTGTTCGCCGGTCTGCCGGCGCCGTTCCGGGCAACGCGCTACCATTCGCTCATTGTGCGCCGCGACGACCTGCCCGACTGCCTGGAGATCACGGCGTGGACCGACGACGGGTTGATCATGGGGTTGCGCCATCGCGAGTATCCGGTGCAGGGAGTGCAGTTCCACCCCGAGTCGATCATGACCGAGGCGGGCAAAGAGCTGCTGCGCAATTTTCTGGCAGCTCATCCGCACGGCGGCTGAAGCCGCGGGCTAAGGGTGCAAAGCCCGCCTACGCGGGCTCGACGTGGCGATGCCGGATGATGTTCTCAACAACCATACGCCGCAGGCTACGGGCAGCAAAGCCCGCCTGCGCGGGCTCGACGTGGCGATGCCGGATGATGTTCTCAACAACCATAAACTGTGGGCTTGCGAAGGCAGGCTTCGCAGGCCAGACCGGATTTAATTCTTTATGTGCATCAGCCCGCAGCGAAACGGCGGTTTCTGACACATCAGGACTGCACCTATAATGACCACTGACCTTGATAGCATTATTGCGTACTACCACAGTCTGCTCGATGAGGCGCTGGCGCGCGACACCTTTGCGACCCTCGACGCGGAACAGCGTGCGCTCGGCATGCTCGTCGGTCCGCAGCGCGACCGCCCGATCTGCCCGGTGCTGCGCCCGCGCTTCATCACCCGCGCGCAGTACGAGA
>DAOTWI010000223.1:0-7285 GCA_034436075.1 Roseiflexus sp. | reverse complement strand
CAGGCTCAGCCAACGCTAACCGCTCCACAGGTGCAGGCTCGATTGTCCAGATTTTGGTTGATCTCCCTATTAGCCCCTGCGGGGCTCGCACGATCTCAGCCAGGGCTTCAGCCTGCAGCGCCAAGACTCTCACCCCGCGCCTTACCCCCGAGTCAGCGGCGCTATCCCTGCTTTTCCAGCAGAGCAGCGAGTATGCACCTCATCCTGACCTGTTACATCATACCACGCAACCGCACACGCCTGCGCAGCGACCTCTCACCGCCGAAGGCAACGCAACCTGGCAGATCGCTACGGTCAGGGGCGCGAGACAGGGTTCTCAAGAGGGAAGAAGTTTATCACCTCTTGACAGACCGATGTTGCCGGAGTATGATTAGATTTAGGATAACCTAAAAAATAAATTGACAATCCCTTGAACCGAATGGCGAAACCGTCCCACACGGGGCAGGGCATGATGGAGGCGTAACGAAGCCATGATTGTCTGGTTTGTGCTGCTGGCGGCGGGCATATTGCTGGTCTTTCTCCCGCGCATCGGCGTACTGGCGCACTACCGCGCCTGGCAGGCAACCCGCGAACGCGAGCAGGTCGAAGATGCGCTCAAGCACCTGCTCAACCGCGAGCACCTGGGGCGTCACGCGACGCCGGAGTCGCTCGGCGGCGCACTGGGTCTTTCGCGTACAGCGGTGATGCGCCTCATCGAGAAAATGGAGGAGCAGGGGTTGCTCGAAACCCGCGGACTGGAACTGCACCTGACGGCGGAGGGCGAACGCTGGGCATTGCACGTGGTGCGCGCTCATCGCCTGTGGGAACGCTACCTGGCGGACGAAGCGCGCATGCCGCTGGCGCAGGTTCACGCCGAAGCGCAACGGCGCGAACACATGCTGACCGCCGATCAACTCGACGAACTGGAAGCAGCCATGGGGTATCCCCGGCGCGACCCCCACGGCGACCCTATTCCGAGCCGCGAGGGCCTCCTGCTCAACTCTGCCGGAACACCGCTGACAGCCTGGCCCCTCGACACGCCGGGGCGGATTGTGCACCTGGAAGATGAACCAGCCATCGCCTACGAACAGATCCTGGCGGCTGGTCTGCATCTGGGGCAGACGATCCGCGTGCTCGAGCGCACGCCGCAGCGCCTGACGCTGAGCGACGGCGAAAATGAATATCGCCTGGCGCCAGCGGTTGCGGCAAATATCAGTGTGGCGCCGTTGACCGAAGCGGAGGCGGCGCGGAACCATGCGATACCGTTGAGTGAACTGCCGTTGCGCCAGACGGCTGAGGTTGTGGCGATTGATGATGCGTTGCAGGGGTTTACCCGGCGGCGCTTGCTCGACCTGGGATTGACCCCTGGCGCGGTCGTCTATCCCGAACTGCAAAACGCCTTTGCCGATCCGCGCGCCTATCGCGTGCGCGGGACGCTGATCGCCCTGCGCCAGGATCAGGCGGCGCGCATCCTGGTCCGGCCCCAATCCCTGAACTGATGGACGGCATTCGCATCCCGAATGGCGAGGAGGTTTCTTTCGATGACCGATGGAACGACTGATCCATGCGCTACCTGCCCGGCATATGCCCGCCTCGAGCAGATGGGCATCAAAATGGACCGGTACGACCGCGTTGTGGCGCTTGCCGGCAATCCGAACACCGGCAAGTCCACGCTTTTCAATACTCTGACCGGACTGAAACAACACACCGGCAACTGGCCCGGTAAGACGGTCACCCGTGCTGAGGGAGGCTACCAGTTCAATGGCGTGAAATATAAACTGGTCGACCTGCCCGGCACATACTCGCTCCTGTCCACCTCACAGGACGAAGAAGTGGCGCGCGATTTTCTGCTGTTCGGACAACCCGATTGCACGATTGTCGTCACTGACGCCACCGCCCTCGAACGCAATCTGAACCTGGTGTTGCAGGTGCTCGAGATCACCGACAAAGTGGTGGTGGCGGTCAACCTGATCGATGAAGCGCGCCGAAAGGGTATCGAGGTCGATACCCGCACGCTCAGCCGTGATCTGGGAGTTCCCGCCGTGCCGATTGTGGCGCGGAGCGGGGAGGGGATCATGACCCTGCTCTCGACGGTTGCCGATGTCATCGAAGGGCGCATCATCACCCATCCGCGGCGCGTCGAAGGCACGCCTGCCTTTCAGCAGGCGATTCAGGAACTGACGCCGCTGATCGAACAACTGGCGCCGGGCATTCCGAACGCGCGCTGGCTGGCGATCCGCCTGCTCGAAGGTGATGCGCGGGTGCAGCGTGCGATTCGCAGCGGCGAACTGGCAGACATTATCGCGCGGCAGCGCACGGCGGAAGACCGGTTGAGCGGCACGATGGCTGTTGTCGGGAGGCAATGATGACCACGCCGGATGATGTTCTTGCCAGAGCCGAAGCGCTGCGCAACCGTCTGCCATCGAACTTCCGCGATGAAATCGTTCAATCGCTCTATACGGAGGCTGAACGTGTCGCGCGCCGCGCCGTCAAGACCCCGGAAAACCGCCAGTACGACCTGGATCAGCGCATTGATCGCCTGGTGACTGCACCGGTCACCGGGTTGTTGATCATGCTGCTGCTGCTGACAGCCGTCATCTGGATGACCGTGTCCGGCGCCAATGTGTTCTCGGAGGCGCTCTTCACGCTGCTCTTCGGTTTCGGCGACTGGGCGCGCGCCCTGTTCGTCGCATGGGGTGTTCCGTGGTGGATCACCGGATTTGTCTGGGATGGCGTTTATCGCTGCCTGGCGTGGGTGGTGTCGGTTATGCTTCCGCCAATGGCGATCTTCTTTCCCGCATTCACGCTGCTGGAAGACCTGGGATACCTGCCGCGCGTCGCCTTCAACATGGACTGGCTGTTCAAAAAGGCGGGCGCGCACGGCAAGCAGTCGCTGACGATGATGATGGGGTTTGGCTGCAACGCCGCTGGCGTCATTGCAACGCGGGTGATCGACTCGCCGCGTGAACGGCTGATCGCTATCCTGACCAACAATTTCGTGCCGTGCAATGGGCGGTTCCCGACCCTGATCATGCTGGCGACGGTGTTTGTTGCTGCTGGCTTTGGCGGCGCTGCGGCTTCACTGATCGCCGCTGGCGCGGTGGTTGCGGTTGTGCTGATCGGTGTGGCATTCACCTTTCTGATGTCGTGGCTGCTCTCGAAGACGGTGCTCAGAGGCGAGGCGTCGGCGTTCACGCTCGAACTGCCGCCCTATCGCCGCCCCAATGTGTTGCGCATCCTGTACACCTCACTGATCGACCGGACGATCTTCGTGCTCTGGCGCGCAATGCTCACGGCCGCCCCCGCTGGCGCGGTGATCTGGCTGCTCGCGAACATCCCGTTCGGCGACGCCAGCCTGGCCATCGCAATCGCGCGGTGGCTGGACGGCTTCGGGCGCCTGCTTGGGCTGGATGGCGCCATTCTGCTGGCGTATATCATCGCCATTCCAGCCAACGAAATCGTTGTGCCAACGATGATGATGATCTATACGAACGCTGGCATGATGGTCGAGGGACCCGCGAGCGACAGCGCGATCCGCGCCCTGCTGGTCGATCAGCATGGCTGGACGTTGCTGACGGCGATCAACCTGATGCTCTTTTCGCTGCTCCACAACCCATGCGGCACCACGATTCTCACGATCTACAAGGAAACCCGCTCCTACAAATGGGCAGTGATGAGCGTGGCGATCACGCTGGGAATGGCGTTTCTTGTGACCTTCCTGACCGCCAGTCTGGCGCGCCTGGCGGGATTGTCGTAGTTCTCGTGCGCCCTGGCGCGGGCTGAGCCTGTCGAAGCCAGCCCCAGCGATGTTTGCTAATCCTTGTACGGGTCGAACACGTCCTCGCCCGCCATCGCCACACCCAGCGGCTTGAGCGTGTGAACGATCCTGATCGTGTTGGCGTGATGCTTCAGCACCTCTGGCAGGCGGCGGTAGACATGCGGGCTCTCGTCCGTGCCGCCGCCGCGCAGTTCAACCCCCTCGCGGCGCAGCCATTCGAGCATCATCTCGCGGGTGATCTTGCCCGGCTTGACCACTTCCTGCACCCGCCGACCGTTGCGCTTCACCCAGCGCCGCTTGCCAGCCGCCTGGATGCGGCTCATCACGCGCCCGGCGCCGTGGATGGTGCTGTGCAGCCCAAGGCGCGACTCGTCGCTCTCCACCCCTTCGACCACCACGCTGATGTCGCCCATCGAACCACCGACAAAGCCGCGCTGTCCGGGCCAGGCGGGTGTGGCGCCTTTGCGCACAACTATCAGCTCCTCGCCGTTGACCTTTTCTTTCCAGGCGTAATTGTGGTGGTTATGCACCTCTTCGGTCGCCTGAGCGCCAAGGATGTCGAGCACCTGCTGCACCACGAAGTCGCGCCCGGCATACGCATAGCGCCCAGCGAGCGTCATGGCCTGCCAGTACGCCTGTCCCAGGTCGCGCCGCAGCGAGATGACGGTTGCCGGCTGCTGCATCGACTCACCCGGCGCCGGGGCGTCGAACGGTCGCCCGTGCGCCAGGTTGAGGAACCCGCTTGCAATGCGATGCCCGAGACCGCGGCTGCCGAAGTGCGCCGCGACCCACACCCATCCTTCTTCGTCTTCGAGAATATCGACCCAGTGATTGCCCGAGCCGACGGTGCCGAGCTGCTCACGCGCCATCTGGCGCAGTTTGCCGACCTCGGGAATATCGCGCCAGGTCGGGTCGTCGAACAGCGGGTGGTTGGCGGCTTTGCCGCTCGTTCCGCCGACGCCGAAGACCACCTCGCGCGCCACCTGATCCATAATCCGGCTGATATCTTTGCGAATGTCATCGGCGCGCAGATTGGTGCGCACCCCCTTGATGCCGCACGAAATGTCGTACCCGACCCCGCTGGGGCTGACGGCGTCGCGGTAGGCGACAATGCCGCCGATTGGCATGCTGTACCCCAGATGCCCATCCGCCATCAGCGCCGCCTTGACCGCTTCGGGATCGCTGGCGCAGCGGCGGATCTGCTCGATCGTACCTTCTTCATGTTCGCCCCACACAGGAATGCCATCGATGATCTGAAACATAGACGCACCTTCTTTCGTTTTCAAAAGAAGCATCAAAACGCACCACGTTCCCCCAGCCAGCTACGCATCGTTCGATTGATAGATCACAACTCCATCCCGCTGTATCGCCTCGCGCAACCGCTCATCGAGCGCGTCTTCTTCCCGAACGATGTCCAGGTCATAGATGATCGGCGCGTTCTCGAGCACCTCGCACAGATCGTGCCACACACCAACGCTGATAGCTGGCGCAGAAATCGCCAGATCAATTATTCATAACCAGCACGCTTTCGGATTCAACCATATTATATCCTGCTTCCGACCTTCGAGTACTGCGCTTTTGCGAAACACAGAGGCGCAGAAGATTGCACGTTGCACATTGAAGGTGGGAAGCTGCAAGGGTACAGGTTGCAGGCGGGAAGGTTGAACGTTGAACGTTGCACGTGGAAAGGCGACAGGCGGCAGGTTGAAAGTGCGAAGGGTGAAGGTGCGAAGGTGAAAGGTAGATGGCACAAAGGTGAATCCCCATTGCCCACTGCCTGCTCCCTACTCTCCACTGCCCACTACCTGCTCCCTACTCCCTGACCGGTTCTCAGTTCTCGGTTCTCAGTTCTCATCCCCCGCTTGTACCTTTTTGAACAAACTTGACATAGTTTGTCGGCATTTACTATAATTTGATATACATCCTTCTCTCCGCACCGCCTCCGAAACGTCGCACGGACATCCAGACGATACGGTTGCGCATCATGTGATGCGCCGATCACAAGGAGGTATCCATGAACATCGAGACGAGCGTGAACGGATTAGCCGTCGGGCCCCGGTCTGGCATGCGGGTCGAACCGGGCGGGGCGCTTGCCGGGTTGATCGGCGGAGTGATGATGGCAATCATCGGCGCCGTACTTGCTCTTGCGGTCGGCGATGACCTCTGGAAAGCGCCGAAACTCATTGCTACATTCGTGGTAAGCCCTGATATGGTCGCGGCGCCGGGATTCCTCGCCGGTCCCGTCATCATCGGCAGCCTGATCCATCTGGCGCTCTCTGCGCTGTTCGGGATCGGCTTTGGCGTGTTGACGACGCGCATCTGGAACATGCCGCTCAGCTACGGCGCGCCGATGGTGTTGGGCTTTGTGTATGGTCTGGCGATCTGGCTGGTTGCCTACTTTGTCGTGCTGCCGCTGGTCAATCCGCTCGTGCTCGAAATCTACGCACCGGCGTTCCTGATCCAGAACCTGGCGTATGGGCTTACGACCGGGCTGGTGTATGGCATCCTGCGCTCCTCATCGGGCGCCGGGCAGTCCGGGGATGAGCGCAGGAAGCAACGCCGGACGATAGGGGCATAGGCGAGAGGCGAGAGGCAAGAGGCGAGAGGCAAGAGGGTTGAGGGTTTCAGGCGCGAAGGCGGCAGTTGGCAAGCCTGACTGTTTGCTCGTTTTCAACCCTCTCTCCTCTCTTTAGCCATTTGGTTCCCGGTTCTCATGGAATCCCTATCTCAACATTCATCGCCCCTATTCGTGATAATTCTCACGTGAAGCGCGCCACAAACCCGTCGAACGGCGGGGAATGCTCCTCTTATTGGTGAGGCGCGATCTCGACTTCTGGATATGCACAGGTTTTGCCCAACCTGCTATAGTCTTTGCCAACTTCTCTGCACTATTTTCTCCGTAGACCAACACAGCATCGTCTTCGAATCAGGAATGGCAAGTCTGGCGCAGGCATTCATCAAGGAGGAGCGCAATGAGCACGCAGTCGCGGGTCAGCCGTTCGGGAGCATCGCAGGCGGTTCGCGCGTCGGCAGCGCCACTGTTGACGAAGATCGAAGTTGGCGGCGCAGTCGCAGGTCTGGTTGGCGGTATCATGATGGCGGTCGTAGGTGCGATCCTGGCGATTGCAATGGGTGCCGACCTGTGGAAAGCGGCAAAACTGATTTCGACATTCGTACTGGGGTTGGGTGCAACCGCTGGCGAGGGGTTCGTTGCGGTTCCAGTGATTGTCGGCAGCCTGATCCATCTCTCGCTCTCGGCGCTCTTTGGTGCGCTGTATGGCGCCCTCTCCTGCCGCATCTGGAAGATGCCGCTCGACTACGGCGCGCCGGTGGTGTTCGGATTCGTGTATGGTCTGGCGATCTGGTTGATCGCCTACTTCATCGTCCTGCCGATTGTTAATCCGCTGCTGCTCGAAATCTATGCCCCCTCCTTCCTGATCCAGAATATGGTCTATGGAATGATCCTGGGTATGGTTTACGCAGCTGTTCGCTCCGCCCCCTACATCCACTTTGAGAAGCGCTCTTCTG
>DAOTWI010000222.1:0-1517 GCA_034436075.1 Roseiflexus sp. | reverse complement strand
CAACGTCTCTACCCGATATGCGATGTTGCGATGCAACGTCTCTACCCGGTATGCGATGTTGCGATGCAACGTCTCTACCCGATATGCGACGTTGCGATGCAACGTCTCTACCCGATATGCGATGTTGCGATGCAACGTCGCTACCCGGTATGCGACGTTGCATTGCAACGTCTCTACCGGTATGTCGGTGCATCGGCGTAGCGCAGATCAACGAAACTGAACGCCTGCCCCGAACGCCGCAACGCCGACAGGAACGCCACCTTGTGTTCCAGGTCTTTTGGATCTCCCAATCGGATCTCGACCGAACCGGACGTAACCGTAATTCCGTCGCGATCGCTGCGCACCATATCGGTGACGTACATCCCAATCGCTTCGATCATCTGCTGCACTTTGAGTTGCACCGGATCGGTCGCCTGCACCTGCGGAATGACCGGCTTGAGCGACAGGATCGGCACGGTGAAGACCGGCGCCTTCTCACCGAACAGGTCCGCCTCACGCGCTGAGTCGGGACGTCCCGGCGGCTCTTCGGCGCCGAAGACGCGCAGAAACTCGTCGTAACCGAGCGGCGTATAGGTATCGACCGGCTGCAATTGCTGGCGCGCGATGCGCTCTGCCAGGTCGCCGAAAATCTGGTTGAACTGTTCGTCCTCGAGCGCCAGGCGGCAGGCGTCGGCGAGTTCGCGCACCCTGCGGCTCAACGGCACGCGCGCCAGGATCGGCAACCCGACCGCTGCAGCATACTGATCAGCGGTATCGCTGCCATCATCGCGGTTCACCACCAGACCCAGGATCTGGGTCGTGCCTCCCATCGAGCGGAAGTACTGCGCCGCGCGCGCGATATTGTTGGCTGCATAGAGCGATTGCCGGTCGTGCCCAACGAGGATGATCACCTGCTCGGCAAGCGAACGCGCGAGCGGGGTGGCGAACCCGCCGCACACTACATCACCGAGGAAGTCCATCACGATGAAGTCGAGGTTCCAGCGGCTCATCCCCAGATTTTCGAGCACCTTGAAACCAGTCGAAATTCCCTGCCCGCCACAGCCGCGCCCCACTTCCGGACCGCCGAGTTCACACCCGAAGATCACCACGCCGGGGCGCAATTCGTTGCGGAAAATCACATCGCCGATCGCCAGTTGATCCTCTTTCCCGGCTTCCCTGAACAGACGCCACTGATCACCCAGCGTCGGCAGCGAATGCCCGCCAAAGATCGTGTTGCACGAGTCGTGCTTCGGGTCGCAGCCGAGTTGCAGCACCCGATACCCATCGTATGCCAGCCGCGCGGTCAGGTTGGAGGTGAAGAAACTCTTCCCCATTCCGCCCTTGCCGTAGATTGCGATCATGCGTGGCGCCATTGCGTCCCCCTCAGTCCGCCCGCGTCTAAAGCCACGGGCTACGGTTGCAAAGCCCGCCCGCGCGGGCTATCCGTGGCGATACCAGATTAATTTCTCAAAAACCATACGCCGCAGGCTTCGCCTGCCCCTGCGCGTCTGGGCGCGCCAGCGGCGCGTCTGGGCGCG
>DAOTWI010000221.1:0-4943 GCA_034436075.1 Roseiflexus sp. | reverse complement strand
CGGCGGACAGCCATTCCACTACTATGCAGTGCTGCTGGCGATCTACGAGCCGTTGCTCATTCTCTGGGGCGTGATCGGTCTGGCAATGGCGGGAGTGCTGGGATGGCGCCGGCTGATGCGGAGAGACCATAATACTGAACCTTCCACAAATGGACACGAATTCAACACGAATGTTGAAGCGGCGTCGCGTAACGTCGATCCGTCTTCCTGGCTGCCATTCGTGCTGGTTTGGTGGAGTATTGCAACATTCGCGCTCTATTCGTGGGCGGGCGAAAAGATGCCCTGGCTGACGGTGCATGTGGCGCTGCCGCTGACGTTGCTGGGCGCGGGGGCGGCGGGGCGCACCCTGGAGTGGTGGCGACGCGGCATCAACGACGAGCGGGCGTATGAGGGCTTTTCCATGAGCCAGATCGTGCGCCCGTTCCCGATTTTCCTGGGGCTGCTGACGGTTATCAGCGCCTACTGCCTGCTCCTGATCACCGTCGCTATCCACACCGATACGCAACTGGCGGGGTTGACGCCGTGGATTACGCCGCTCTGGATGGTACTGACCGCGTTGCTTACGGCAGGCGCCGGGGCGCTGCGCGGTTGGCGCTGGGCGCTGGGCGCGCTGGCGGCTGGCGTAACGTTAATCGTCGCAGTGTATACACTGCGCAGCGCCTACCAACTGAGTTTCCGCTACGGCGACATCCCGCGCGAAATGATGATCTACACCCAGACATCACCGGATGTGAAGCGGGTGATCGACCGGCTCGACGAGGCGCTCCGGCGCCGCAGCAACGCCACGACGGCAACGGTCTGGTACGACAACGAAACGGTGTGGGACTGGTACCATCTCCGTTTCGCGCG
This sequence comes from Roseiflexus sp., assembly GCA_034436075.1. Lineage (GTDB taxonomy): Bacteria > Chloroflexota > Chloroflexia > Chloroflexales > Roseiflexaceae > Roseiflexus. The sequence continues at coordinate 4,094 of DAOTWI010000221.1, read as the reverse complement.
CGCCGAAGAGCAGCCGCCGCTGTTGCAGCGCGCGCCGGGGGATGATGTGATTGCGGTGCTGATGCTGCTCGAAAACTACGAGAATGAGCAGAACCGCCGCTTTCTGGAAGGATTTCAGGTGCAGCGCTACCCGTTGCGCTGGTGGTTCCCGGAAGAGGAAACCTACCGCCTGCCGCGCGACTGGATGACGGCGCCGGTCGATGAGCGTTCTTCGCTGCTGATGCGCATGCTGCGCCAGCCGTTCGACCCGCGCACCTCGCAGCAATTCTGGCAGTACATGCTGTACCGCGTTCCGCCGCATCCCCTTGGTTCAACCGATTTTGTCATCGCGGTGCGCCCTGAAGTGGCGCCGGAAATGGGGTTGGGGTTCGGCGGAGAGCGGTAGAGTATGTTGACTACCGCGCTCTCTGAACGGTATGTGATAGTACACGGATACACGCGGATCGAGACGGATTTACACGGATCAGGTGATGCGTGTTAGTTCTGGCAGGGTGAACGATGGCGATTCTTTCACGCGATCCCCGTGACATTGCTGCGGCGCCCGCCGGGCTGGACCGTCCGCTAAGCCTGGCGTGGCTGTCGCGCGATGTGCTGTTGTTTGCGTTGCTGCTGGTCGCCAGCATCATTGCGCACCTGTACGGGCTGGGGCGCATGGCGCTCCACCACGATGAGTCGATCCACGCCTGGATGAGCTGGAAGTTCTACACCGGCGCTGGCGGCTTCTTCTGCTGGGGCGGGCGCATTTCAGCGACCTATTGCTACGACCCGGTGTATCACGGACCGTCGCTCTATGTGCTGACCCTCTTCTCCTATTTTCTGTTCGGCGATGGCGACATGCAGGCGCGCCTGCCGCAGGCGGCGGCCGGAATTGCGCTTGTCGCCTCCGCATGGATGCTGCGCCCCTACCTGGGAACGCGCGGCGCGTTGCTGGCAGGCGTGTTGCTGGCATTCACGCCGACGCTCCTCTATTACACCCGATTCGCCCGCCACGACGGGTTGATGGTGCTGTGGACCTTCTGGATCGTCATCGGGTTTTTCCGTTACCTGGACACGGCGCAACCGCGCTACCTGTATCTGCTGGCGACCGGCGTCGCGCTGGCGCTGGCGACCCACGAACTCTATTACATCCTGGGATTCATCTTCGGCTGGTTTCTGATCATCCGGGTGCTGTACGAACTGCTGCCGCGCCGGACGATGACCATTGCGCTGGGAAGCATTGCTGGCGTCGCGGCGCTGGTGGAGTTGAGCATCATTACCGGGCTGTGGTACGGCCGCCTGACGCCGACGCTGCGCGCCGACGGCATTTCGTTGCTCTTTTTCACGGTCGCCAGCGGCGGGCTGATCATGTCGCGGGTGTGGGACCCGACGCCGGTGTTCGTGCCGCGTTTCGTCGCACTCTGGCGGGAGCAGCGCGCGGCGCTCTGGGTGGCGCTCGGCATTCTCGCGTCGATCTTCGTTGTGCTCTACAGCGCGTTCTTTGCCGACATGCAGAGCGTCTTCGCCGGGTTGTACGCCGGTCTGGCGTACTGGCTCGGATCGCAGCAGGAGTATGCGCGCGGCGATCAGCCGTGGTACTACTACCTGATGCTGATGTCGCTCTACGAACCGCTGGCGTTCTTCGGCAGCCTGGCCGCAACGGTCTATCTGTTCACCCGCGGCGTGCGGCTGCACCGCCAGGAGGAGATTGCCTCAGATCAGGCGGCGTCTTCATCGAGCGACGGCATCGAAACCATCGATCGTACTCCAGACGACGCGCCAACGCATATGTCGTTCGCCGGGCGTCCGGCGACGGCGCTCTTTCCGCTGTTTCTCGCCTTCTGGTTCCTCTGCTCATTTGTGGCATTTTCGTGGGCGGGCGAGAAGATGCCCTGGCTCAACTCACACATCGCGCTGCCCGCCAACCTGCTGCTGGCATGGGCGCTGGCGCGGCTGGGCGCGAGCCTGAACCTGTCCACCCTCGACCGCCGCGTGTGGCTTGTGCCGCCGGCGCTGATACTGCTGATTATTGCAATAGCCGTCGCTTTCTGGCGCTTCAGCCAACCTGCGGTCGGGCGGGAGGCGCAGACCAACCTGCTCCAGGGTGCGCTGCTGCTTGTACTGGCAGGCGGACTGATCTATCTGATCGTCCGCGTTGCTCAATGGGCTGGCGCGCGCACGACCCTGGCTCTCTGCACATTGACCATTGCCGCATTAGTGGGCGCGTATACGCTGCGCGCCACCTGGATGGTCGTCTACGATCATCCTGATACGCCGGTCGAGCCGATGGTTTATACCCAGAGCACGCCCGACACGCCGCTGATCGTTGCGCAGATCCGCGACCTGGCAATCAGCCAGACGCGCAACGCACGCGGCGAAAACGATCCGACCGGCGGTCTCTCCATGCCGATCATCATGGATCGCGGCGATGAGGCGCAGGACGGCGAGGGCAGCCTGGCATGGCCCTATAACTGGTATTTGCGCGACTTTAAGCGCCTGGAGCTGCGCACCTCCGATCAATTCCGTTCCGCGACCGCCGACACCTTTCTGGTCGATCCGCCGCAGGGCGTGGGGGAGCGCATTCTGGCGCCGGTGGTGCTGGTATCGCGCGTGAGCCTGAACAGCACTGCGCAGCAGGCGCTCGAGGCGAATTATGTGCGGCTGTACGACACGAAATTGAACTGGTGGTTCCCCGAAGGCAACAAATGCGATCCGCAAAGCGCTGGCTACAAGCGTTTCTACTTCGCCTATCCGGGCAGCGCGGGCGATATTACGAAAGCCTGCCCTGGATTACAACCGCAGGACGCGCCGCCGGTCTGGGCGCCGATCTTCTGGATTTTCGACAGTTCCCATTGGGCGAACACCGGGCGGTATCTGCTCTACCGCGAACTGCCGCCGCCGCTGCGTCTCGACGGGCGCGAGATGTCGGTGTGGGTGCGGCGCGACCTGGCGCGCGTCGGCGATGCGCCTGCCGTTGCAACAACCAGCAGCATCCTCAAACTCGTGGCAACCGGCATCTTCGGCGAATTCGGCAGCCAACCCGGGCAACTTCTCCAGCCGCGCGGCGTCGCCGTCGATCCGCAGGGGAACATCATCGTAGCGGATAGCGCCAATCATCGCCTGATCGTCTTCGATCCCTCCGGGACGCCAATTCGCACCATCGGCAGTTTCGGCAACGGCGACGGGCAGTTCTATGAACCACGCGGCGTGGCCGTGGATGCCGCCGGGAACATCTACGTCGCCGACACCTGGAATGCGCGGATTGTCAAACTCGACGCGCAGGGCGCATTCCTCGCCAGTTGGGGCGTTGGGAGCGAGGATTTCGGCGATGGCCGGCGCGCCTCGCCAACCGGCGGCACGCAGGAACAGAACCTCGCCCGCCCGCTCGACTTCTTCGGTCCGCGCGGCGTGGCTGTCGATGCCGAAGGAAACGTCTATATCGCCGACACCGGCAACAAACGGATCGTTGTGACCGATAGCGACGGCAACTACCAATACCAGTGGGGATACGACGGCAGCGCCGACGGGCAGTTCAACGAACCGATCGGTGTCGCTGTCGATGAGAACGGCACGGTCTTCGTGGCTGACACCTGGAACAGCCGGGTGCAGGCGTTTGCGCGCAGCGCGGATGGACGGGTCGATCCATTGCCCTACGCCACCTGGCGCATTCCCGGCTGGCAGCCGCAAACCTACGAGGACCCCTACATCGCCGCTCAGGGCGGGCGGGTGGTCGTCAGCGTTCCCCTGCGCAACCAACTGATGTTGACCGACGACAACGGTGTTGGATTGCTGGCGTGGGGCGGAACCGGCAATGACGTCGCATCGGTCAACCTGCCGTGCGGGATGGCATTTGCTCCCGATGGCTCGGTGATTGTCGTCGATCGAGGGAATGCGCGGGTGCTGCGGTTCAGCCTGCCGAACGTGGCGCCGCCGGCGATAACCGATGGCGCTCCGCTGCGGTAGCGCGACATAAGGGTAGGAAAGGCGGTTGCGGTTTGCAGGTTGCAGGCGAGAGGCGCGAGGCGAGCGGCAAGAGGTGCGAAGTGCGAGGTGCGAGGCGAGAGGTGCGAGGCGAGAGGCGAGAGGCAAGAGGTGCGAGGTGCGAGGTGCGAGGCGAG
>DAOTWI010000220.1:0-4305 GCA_034436075.1 Roseiflexus sp. | reverse complement strand
GCAGCGCCCTCAGGCTGGCGGACACCTCAGCGGCGCTGGCGAACCGCTCCTCTGGGCGCTTCGCCAGGCAGCGCAGCACAATCGCTTCGAGCGGTTCCGGCAGATCGGCGCGCACCTGGCGCGGCGGGGTGGGCGGAACGAACACATGCTTGTACGCCGCTTCGCTCAACGTCGTCGCCGTAAACGGCAGATAGCCGGTTACGACCTCGTAGAGCACCACCCCCAGGGCGTAGATGTCGCTGCGGTGATCGACATGCGCCCCCTGGCACTGTTCCGGCGACATGTAGGCGGGCGTGCCCATCGCCGTGCCGGTAGCGGTCATCATCGACCCTTCCGCCATGCGCGCCAGCCCAAAATCGGTGATTTTGAGCGCATAGCGCCCCGACGCGCCAGAGACCGCGCGGAGCAGCATATTGTCCGGCTTGATGTCGCGGTGGATCATCCCCTGGCTATGGGCGTATGCCAGACCTTCCGCCGCCTGCTGCACCAGATCGATAGCCAGCATCAGGGGCCACGGTTTGCCCTCGCGCGCGTGCTTCTGCATCAACCCGCGCAGCGACCCATCGCTCAACAGTTCCATCACCAGATACATCAGCCCCTGCTGCTCGCCGAAATCGTACACTTCGACGATATTGGGATGCTGGAGCGCGGCGATCGCGCGCGCTTCCTGGCGAAAACGCGCCTGGAAGCCGGGATCGTGCGACAGGTTGGCGTGCATCACTTTCAATGCAACCGGGCGATCAAGGTGGATGTGCCGCGCGCGAAACACCTGACCCATGCCGCCAGCGCCGAGTAACGCTTCGACCCGGTAGTTGCCGATTGTCTGACCGATTAACTCCGTCATGGGGAGAATCTCCACTTATGCGATCAGGAGTGCGACCTGAGTAAACCAGCGGAGCCGTTGCTCAATTCCGGCTTCAAGATTGGCGGACGGATCAGGAGCATGTCCTTCAACCGGATATTGTACCGCACCTGTTGCGATGGCGCTTGCCATTTCGCGCACAATCGCTGATCGATCGCGATGCCCGTCGAGCAACTGCAACAGATGCCGGTCGAACGGGTCGAGGTGGAGCACATCGTGGTAGAGATTGGTCACCTCGATGCCGATCTGCGCTTCCAGGCGCGCCAGCGCCGTCGCCTGCGGTCGTTCGCCCGGATGCGTCGCCACAACCGGCGGATGCAGATGGAACGACACCAGCGTTGTTGCTGTTGCGAACGCGCGCAGCAGATCGCCACCTAACCGGCGCGCCAGCGCCGATGGCTCGACATCCGCCAGCGATGCCCCGGCTTCTTCTGCGCGACGCCGCGCTTCGACCGCCAGGGTCTCGAACGGAACCGCGCGCGGCGACGCTTCCGCCAGAAGGAGCAGCGCCGCCTTCGTAACCGGCGCTGTGACCGTGAACGCGACATCGTGCAGATTCCGAAACACCACGGGCGTCTCGCTCGCCAGATCGACCGGTTGCGATTCGGGGTGCATCAGCGCAGTGACGGCCATGCCCGCCAGTCGTTCCGGTCGCAATGTGCGCCGGATCTTCAAATGATCGTGGCAGAGGAGCGTCTGCCGGAACTGTCGACCGCGGAGAAAATCCATGTACTGCTCCAGGTCAATGCCGCTTCGAGAAAAAGAACGCATCGCATCGACCGTTTCGGGCTTCAACCCCTGCGGCAGCACCATGGGAAACTCGGTTTCGGCAAGGTATTGTAACCCGTGCTGCGCAGCGTGCGCAGCGAACTGCGCAAAGGAGACCGGGTCGTTCACGACCTCGAGCGCATCGTGGAGCAGGAATGCATGGCTCAATGGACCCAGGCGATCCAGCATCGAGCGAAACTGGCTGGCGTATGCGGCAATGAAACTATTGAAGGCATTGGCGTGTTCCGAGTCGCTCTCCGCCAGCATATCGAGCAGCGCCCGCGCTATGCGGGCGCGATCCTGCAGGTCCTCGACATCTCTGACGGTGTAGAGCATCAGATCGCGGATCGCACCGAGCATATGCCAGCCAGGGTAGGTGTTGTAACTCACATACGCAATGCCATCCGGCGTCAGGCAGCGTTTGATCAGCGCCATGAGCCGGTCGCGCACCGGGGCTGGCGTCCACGAATAGACCCCGTGCGCAATGATGTAGTCGAATTGTCCCAATTCATCGCCGACCTCCTGGAGATCGCGCGCCAGCAGGGTGATATTTGTGATGCCGAGCGCATCGACCGTCCGCCGTCCATCGGCGATCTGGCGCGGCGAGAGGTCAATGCCGACGAATGAGGCTTCGGGGAGGCTCAACGCCATCGGCATCAGATTGGCGCCGGTGGCGCAGCCGATTTCCAGCACGCGGCACCGTGCGACCGGCGGCGGTTTCAAGCCGAGCAACGTCGCCAGAACCGCCATATAATCCGGGTGGGTATGCGCATAGGCGCGCCCAGGATAGGGCGCCTCATCATAACTGCGCGCCAGAGTTGTCACAATGTCGTTCACTGGATGTCCAGGATGTATCCGGCGTGCGCCGGTTTGTGCGTCCGCACCAGATCGTCGATCAGGCGCGCATCCACGTCGCTGCCGGGCGGAATGGCGAGCGAAATGCGAAAGACGAACGGCTGCGACGGTTCTTCAGTGATGGTTGGCGTCAGCCCGGTCACGACCTCGATCAATCGCTTGAGACCATACGCCGTGCCGCGCCAGCGGTAGAGATCGGCCGCTTCGGCGACCAGGCGGCGGATGCGCCCTTCGGGCCAGTACGGATTGACCGCCATATCGAGCCACCCCGCCAGCCAGGGCAGAAACGACGGCGGGCAGGTGCGCGGGTCGAAGTAGAGATTAATATGGTTCTGGCGCCATTCGAGTGGTTCCCAGATCGTCTCGAAGATCCGCAGGTAGCGCCCCAGGAACTCATTTTCCTGAAAGATCGACGGCAGATACCGCAGGTAGCGACTGTCCAATCCGTCCGGCGGCGCGGTGTAGCGCACCGGCAGACGTTCGGGGAACTCATGGGCAACCATGATCGGCTCTTCGGGCGGTGGAGGAGGCGGTGGCGGCGCGACCGGTCTTTCCGGCGACGCAACTGCGGCGATGGATTCTTCGGCAGCGCCTTCCAGCGCTTCAGCCGCTTCAACCGCCATCGTCTCACCCAGCGTCGCTGCGGCGACCGGCGACGGTTCTGCAACGACTGGCGGCGGTTCGGGCGCTTCCGCGACCGGCAGCGCAACCTCTTCGGGCGGATATGGCACGCCAGGCGGCACATAGATCACGATGAACGGTCCGATCCGCACCTCTTCGCCGGGAACCAGCGGGTACGGCTGGTTTGGCGGAAGGCGGCGTTCACCGATGAATGTGCCATTCGTGCTGCCGAGATCGATCAGTTGCGCGCCCTGTGGTCCCGCCTCGATCCGAGCATGCATATTCGACACCACCGGCGAGTCGAGGTGCAGATCGCGCACCGGGTTGCGCCCGATCGTGTATTGCGGCTGCCGCAGCGCGATCACCCGTTCGCCGTCGGCGGAGCGAATGATCAGTTTGCCAAAATCGGGTTCCATGAAATGCTCCGGCTGTTATTGGTGACAGTCACATCTGCTCACTCGCCACCTGCGCTGACATTGCCAGGATGACCGGCAGCACACGTCAATCCTGCGCCCCCCGCGTGACTGTCATCTTTATGACGCGCTGACCGTTACGCGATGCTGCCAGGAGCAGATCAAGGCATGGCGCGGCACGTCGAGGCGCGGCGAAACCACCTGCGGCTTCGCTGTGCTCCCCGGTTCGGTCAGACCAATCTGCGCCTCTTCGACAAATTCAACCGAAGGGAGACGCTGCATCAACGCATAGATCTCCGACACGTGCAGATCGCGGCCAAAGGGCCAGCCGTTGCCGTCGGGTCCGCCGACATACGGATTGAGGTAGCGATAGAGCGCCTCTTCCGCCTCCTGCTGCACTGTGCGCGCCAGCGCCTGATCACTGCGCGCCGGAACCCGCAATCGCACCTCGACCGACACCCAGAGATACTGCACCGGGCGAATATCGAGCGCAATGCCCAGCGGACGCCGCCGATCCAGATGGTCGAGCACGCGGGCGCGCAGTTCGGCGGAAAGCGTCAGCGCCTCCGGCGGAATCCGGCCAGCGGGATTATCGGTCTGCGGCAGAATGTAGACGATTACCTGACCGGGGCGCGGCTCCGCCGGACCTCCCGGCTGTGCGCCTGGTCCGATGCAGCAGGCGCGCGCCACCCCGACTACTTCCTGTGCCAGGTGCTCATAGTCATCAACGGTCACAGCACGGGTGCGGGTGCGGAGGATCTGCGGCGCGCGGGCGCGCGCATCGTC
>DAOTWI010000219.1:0-11750 GCA_034436075.1 Roseiflexus sp. | reverse complement strand
GCCGCAGGCGGCGACGCCCAACCCTGCGAGCGCCAGAGCGCCGATTCCGCGCAGGAACCGGCGCCGTGAACGGTAGATATGTTCGGGTGTGATGTCGGACGAAGGAATCGTGTGCATTTCTGACTCCATGACGCAACCTGCCCGCCAGCCGGTTTGTTCTTGATTGTCTATTGGATTCTACGCGCCGAAGCCAGAAACGGTTGGGTCGAACCGGCATCAAACATCATCGCCGTACAACGGCGTACTCAGGTAGCGTTCGCCATTCGAGGCGGAGATAAAGACGATCAGTTTCCCGGCATTTTCGGGGCGGCGGGCGATCTCCAGCGCCGCATACGCCGCCGCTCCGGAACTGATGCCGACCATCAACCCCTCTTCGCGCGCCAGGCGACGCGCTACCTCGAAAGCGTGCTCGTTCGAGACGCGGAAGACCTCATCATAGGCGCTGGTGTTGAGCACATCGGGCACGAACCCCGCGCCAATCCCCTGAATCTTGTGCGGACCGGGCTTGCCGCCCGACAGCACCGGCGACGCCTCGGGTTCCACGGCAACGACGCGGAACGACGGCTTGCGCGGCTTAATCACCTCCGACACGCCGGTGAGCGTTCCACCGGTGCCGACGCCAGACACCAGAATATCGATCTGCCCGTCGGTGTCGCGCCACAGTTCCTCGGCAGTCGTGCGGCGGTGGATGTCGGGATTGGCGGGGTTCTTGAACTGTTGCGGAATCCAGGCGTTTGGCAGTTCAGCTGCAATCGCTTCCGCCTGCGCAATCGCGCCCCGCATCCCCTCGGCGCCAGGCGTCAGCACCAGTTCGGCGCCAAAGCCGCGCAATAGTTTGCGCCGCTCGATACTCATTGTTTCGGGCATCGTCAGAATGACCTTATATCCTTTCGCCGCCGCCACAAACGCCAGCCCGATGCCGGTGTTGCCGCTCGTCGGCTCGACGATCACCGTCTCGCCGGGACGGATGATGCCGTCGCGCTCGGCGGCTTCGATCATCGCCAGCCCGATGCGGTCCTTGACGCTGCCAGCCGGGTTGAACCATTCGAGTTTGGCGACTACCGTGGCGTGCGTGTCATTCACGCGGTTCAGGCGCACAAGCGGCGTGTTGCCGACAAGTTCAGTAATGCTGCCATAGATGCGCATGCGTTCCTCTTTCATTTGTTATTTTTGTTACGTAACATTCCAAGTATACGTCCCATAATCGCGCCCGTCAAGCGCAGCGCAATGCAGCGTCACCGCCGCACAATCCGTGCTATAATAAAGAGGACTGGTTATCCGTCGCGCCGGTGCGTCCGGCGCGCACGATTCTGAAAGGGCTTCGCGTGACCACCGGTCCGTCATCACAGGCGATCCAGCTGGCCTGTCCGTCCTGCCGCACGCCGCTGCGCGCGTCGGTCATCACGGTTGTCGATGCAACCCAGAATCCCGAACTGAAAGCGCGCCTGATCGCCGGGCAGTTGAATCTGGCCATGTGCCCGAACTGCGGCATGGCGATCATGATCAGTGCGCCATTGTTTTACCACGATGCCGCCAAACAACTGGCGCTCGTGCACATTCCGCAGCAACTCAACGCCCGCCAGGACGAGCAGGAGCGTTTCATCGGCGATGCCGCATCGCTCATTATGCGCACTTTGCCGCCGAACGCGCCGCGCGGCTATTTGCTGGCGCCGCGCCGCTTTCTGACGCTCAACTCGCTGATCGACGCCGTTCTCGAGGCGGATGGCGTGTCGCGCGAGACGATCGAGGCGCAGCGGCAGCGCGTCGATCTGATTGGCCGCCTCGCCGAGGCTGCCGAACGCGGCGACGATGCGCTTGCGGCGCTTGTCAACCAGAACCGCGACGCGCTCAACGACGAGTTTTTCGCCACGATCGACACCTTCATCGCCGCCAGTCGCCAGGTCGGGCGCACTGATTCGGCGCAACTGCTGCTGGCGCTGCGGCATCGCCTGGCGGAGCTGGTCGGTTTCACCGGCGCTGCCGACGAACTGTCGGACGAAGCGCCCGACATTGCGACGGCGGAGGCGGTCGAGCGGCTGATGTCCGCCAGTGATGATGAACTGGAAGCGGTGATTGCCGAACTGCGTCCGGTCATCGACTACGGTTTCTTTGAGGAATGGACAGCGCGCATTGATCAGGCGGAGCAGGCTGGCGACCGGGCGACGGCGGAGCGCCTGACAGCGCGGCGGAGCGTCATCCTCGAAACTGTCGAGCGGATGGACCGCGAGGCGCAGCAATTGTTCGACGCCGGGGCGAACCTGTTGCGTGCGGCGCTCAATGCGGCAGACCCTGAGAGCGTGCTGCGTGAACGCCGTGATCAGATCAACGAAGCATTCATGCTGGTGTTGCAGTCGAACCTGGCGGCGGCGGAACGCAGCGGTCAGGAGCATCTGGCGGAGCGTCTGCGCACGATCGAGCATCTGGCAACCGCCGTTGTTGAAGAGTCGCTGTCGCCGGAAGACCGGTTCATCAGCCAGTTGCTCCAGGCGGAAACGCCGCAGAACGCCACGAAACTCCTGCGCCAGAACCCGGCGATGATTACGCCGGCATTCGTCAAACGTCTGAACGAACTGGCAGATCAGATGGACCAGAACGGGCGCAAGCCTGCGGGGGAGCGTCTGCGCCAGCTGGCGCGCGAAGCAGGCGTGATGCTATTTTGATTGCGGTTCGGGCGTGCCGGTTTCGATCTGCTGGCGCGCCTGACGCATCAACTGTTCGAGCCGGGCGTTGACTATCTCCTGCCATTCGGCGGCCTCGTGGTCCTCGAGCGCCCCGCCGCCGTACTTCAATTCCATCGCCATATCCCACCCTTTGCGCTGCGCAAAACGCTCCAACTGCTCACGCCGCTCCGGCGACCAGCGTTCGATATAACGCTGGAATGCGCGCGCCAGTTTTCCCGATCCGTCGGGATTGAGCGCCGGAAGGGCGAAGGTGTCGTGCCCCTCGTGGGTGGTGTCGGGCTTTTTTGCGGAAGTGAAGTAGATCGCCATGCACGTGCGGCAGCAACGATACTCGCCAGCCCCGTTGGCGTCGGCAGGGTTGCTTGCAATCGCGCCAATGAGCATACGATCAGTAATGGTCATGGCAATGGTCCTGAACGTGGCAATGTCGTACCTATCTTCGCGTAGGATAGCATAAAAGAGCAGTGTTGTACATACTCCGCGATTGTGGGAGTTCAGGCATGATGGGTCAGGAAACGACGCTGCGGCTGCCCCCCCTCCCCCCCTTACAAGTGTAGAGTTTTTGGGCAAACTCTCATGTTTGTTAAGTTGCCCGTTTCAGGCATCAGAATGCCTCAAATCCCCCTCTCCAGCAGAGTTGGAGAGGGGGCGGGGGTGAGGAAGAAAAAGGCTTCGAGACGCGGAAAACGCACCTCGCTCCTGAAAAACTCTACCCTTGAGAGGAGGGTGGGGAGGGGACCATGCATGCCTGGCTCCACGGTAAGCGGTTACGTTATACTAGGGATGCATGGGTGCGGCGGCAGGCGTCGCTGCCGTGCCCGGGCGTTGCGGGATCGTCGTCATCACTCGAACCTGGCGCCGCCATCTGGCGCCACACCAGGGAGGACTACCTTGAAAATCCTTGTCACCGGCGGCGCTGGCTACATTGGCAGCATCTGCGCCGCAGAACTCCTTGCCGCAGGTCACGACGTCGTTGTCTTCGACAACCTCTATCAGGGTCATCGGGAAGCGGTTCCCGCCGGCGCCGCCTTTGTCGAGGGCGATCTGCGCGATCCTGATGCCGTTGTGCGACTGTTTCAGCAACACCGCGGCTTCGATGGGATCATGCATTTTGCGTCGTTTACGCTGGTCGGCGAAAGCATGCAGCAGCCGCTCAAGTATCTGCGCGACAATCTGGTGGCAGCGGCGAATCTGCTGGAACACGCCGTCGCCCATGGCGTCGGGCGCTTCATTCTCTCCTCTACCGCCAATCTGTTCGATGACCCGGAAAAAATCCCAATCGACGCCGATGAGCGGATTGTGCCTGGTTCGCCATACGGCGAGTCGAAATACTTTATCGAGCGGATGCTCCACTGGTTCGAGCGAATCTACGGTCTGAAATACGCCTGCCTGCGCTACTTCAATGCGGCTGGCGGCACCCCCGACCGCGGCGAACACCACGAACCGGAATTGCACCTGATCCCGATTGTGCTGCAGGTGGCGCTCGGTCAGCGCGAGAAAGTCGTCATCTTCGGCAACGATTACCCGACGAAAGATGGCACCTGTGTGCGCGATTACATTCACATCCTCGATCTGGCGCAGGCGCACATTCTGGCGCTCGAGGCGCTCGACCGGCTTGGCAGCCGCAGATACAACCTGGGCAACGGCAACGGCTTCACCAACCTGGAAGTCGTCGAGACTGCACGGAGCGTCACCGGCCATCCTATTCCCTACGAGTTCGGTCCCCGCCGCCCCGGCGATCCGGCAGTGCTGATCGCGTCGTCTGAAACGATCCGCCGTGAACTCGGCTGGACGCCGCGCTTCCCAAACCTGGACCAGATCATCGGCAGCGCCTGGGAGTGGCACAGCCGCCACCCGCACGGGTATCGCAGATAGGAGATAGGAGATAGGAGTTAGGGGTTAGGTGGTGCTGCCGATAGCAGTATGTTTCAGACGTGAAGCGCGTGTTTTGCCCCTACCCCTGTGTTTCTCTCCTCCTCTCACCCGCTTTCCCTGCGCAGGCGTCTTCGTTCACGCCAGCCGATACACCGCGACCATGCGCTGGAGCGACTGCGCCAGCGCATTCAGGTCCTGCGCGGCGCGTTCCGCCTGGCGGGTGCTGGTCAGGGTTTCGCTTGCCGCTTTCTGGATCGACATCAGCGCCTGACCGATCTGATCCAGTCCTGCCGTCGCCTGCCGGGCGCTGGCAGCCATCTGGACGTTGATCTGCGCCCCGCTCTCGACTTCGCTGGCGATGCGGTGAATCACATCGCCAGCCTGGGTGACCAGGCGATTGCCGGCATCCACCCGCTTTGCGCCCTCTTCCGTCACCACCACTGCCGTGTTCGTTGATTTCTGAATATCTCCCAGGATTGAGCGAACCTGAACGGTCGCCTGTTTGCTGCGCTCCGCCAGGTCGCGCACCTGTTGCGCAACCACCGAAAAACTCTTGCCCTGCTCACCGGCGCGCGCCGCTTCAATGGCAGCGTTGAGCGCCAGCAGGTTCGACTGGTCAGCGAGCTCCGACACTGTGCCGGTGATGGTGCTGATCGTCTGCGCCTGACTGGCGAGGGAAAGGATGGTTTGGGCGATTCCCTCGACACGCTGGCGAATATCGCTCATGCTCTGCACCGTTTCTTCGACGACGGCAATCCCCTGGTGAGCGACGGTGAGCGCCGTCTGGGCATCACGCGCAATGTGATCCGCCTGATCGGCAGTCTGGCGTGCAATGGCGCGAACCTCATCAAGCGCCGCCATTGTTTGCGCCACAGCGGTCGATTGTTCGTTGGCGGCTGACGCCTGTTGCATGGTGGTTGCCAGAATCTGCGCCGCGGCGGCGGCAATGGCGCTGGCAGCCTCCTGCGACTGCCGTCCCATCGTGCGCAGGCTATCGACCATTCGATTGAGACCTTCGCCCAACTGACCCAGCGCGTCGTGGCGATCAATCCGCAGGTTTTGCGCGAGATCGCCGTTTGCCACGCGCTGGACGAACGCCAGGTATTCGGCGACGCTGCGTTCGAGCGAGGCGCGCCCTTCGGCTTCGATTTGCTGGAGGCGTTGCGCTTCCGCCTGCGCAGCCTGCGCTTCGGTAATGCGCGCCTCCAATCCATCCGCCATCGTGTTGAAACTGTCTGCGAGCACGCCAACTTCATCGCGCCGCTGCATATGCAGGCGTTTGCTCAGATCGCCGCCTGCAATCGCGCTCGCAGTCTCGACCAGTTGGAGCAATGGTCGGCGCAGTGCACTCTGGACAAACCAGAGCGTGACCGCAATGGCGAGAGACGCAGCAATGGCGGTCACCAGCAAGGCATAGTTCGTCTGATCGCGCACGACGCTGTAGAATTGCTCAATCGGCACCCGGTGAACGTAGTACCAGTCCACCGAGCGCAGTTTGCGCATCACCGACTCGCCTTCTTCGCCGGAGTTGAGCGTTCCCTGGAAGAAGTGGCGCTCCTCGGCGCGTCGGTTCAACAGATCGATGCCCGCGACAACTTCTGGCATTGATGAGGCTTGTTGCACGAGTGTCGCAGTGTTGCCGCCAAAGCGGCGAGCGCCGATCATCTCCTGCGCCACGGTCGAGTCCAGCGGTGCAGATGGGTGGAACAGCAGGTGGGGGAAACCTGGAATGGAGAGGCGGATACCGTGCGCATCAACAATCACGCTATAACTCCCTTTGCCGCTCCGATTCGCATCCATCGCCACCAGGCGATGAATCTCGTCGAGCGACACACGTCCATCGACAATGCCGATCAACTGGTTGTTCGATCCGTAGGCAGGCGCCGTGAAATGGAGGTAGACCCGATCCTCATTCGGGTCGGTCATAACATCGGAGATGCCTGATGCTCCACGCTGCGCGCTGATCACTTCCGGTCGCTGGCTGCGATCCTGTCCAATCAGTGCGGGGTTGGTGCTGAGCACCGTCTGCCCGGCAGTGTTCAACAGTGATATGGTGTCGTAATTAAACGTGCTCTGTACGGCGTTGATGACGGATTGACCGCGCGCGCGCGCTTCGGGATCGTCCTGGTTGGAAAGCATGAGGCGCACCAGCGGAAGCTGCGCGGTCAACGCCACGCCAGAGCGCCGATCCTGAAGGTACATTTCAACCCGCTCGATGCCATTGAGCGTTTGCGTGTCGATCTGATGGCGCGCACTCGCAATCGCATGCCCGGCTGCCGCCCGATTGGTCAACACGGTCAGCGCCAGCATCGCCATCAATGCCGTCGTGATGGTGAAGAGCGCCAGTCGAACGCTCAGCGAATGGGTAAGAGAAAAGGCGTTGCGCATCACCAGCCTCCTTGCCAGAGTCCATGTACCGTTTGCAGCCTCTGTCTGCTGCCAGGAGAACAGGAACGATAGGAATCTTGCGCAGGCGGGGCGCGTCGGAACTCGACCAGCGGATGCTCGGCGTGTGTCGAGTGTTCGGAGCGTGAGGTCGGCAGTGCGCGTATTGATGCGCACTGGTAGTGAAATATCATATCGGCGGGATGGTGACAAGACTCAAGATGTGAGCGAAATGGTTACGATTTTGTTCATCGCTTATTGTTGCGTCTTCTGCGTCTCTCAGAGAGGCGCCATTTATGTTCTAACCAAACCTCAACGTTGATTTTGCAGCGGACTGCGTTATACTACATGCGGAGGTAATGTGCGCCCGGTCCGCTGCAGACACCTCACCTTTCCCCTCTGCTCCGTCTGCAACGAGGCGCATGCCCAAAACCGGACGCGTTCCCGGTTGATGTTCGCTCTGCCCGGTTCCCGGCACACATACTCTTGCGTAGCCTGACCCGTTCAGGCTTGCCTGATAGTTGTCACTGCTGGCAATGATGCCTCAGAACTTCGTGAAAAGAGCGCGTATGACCTCTCCCAACCATGCTGCGCCGCGTCGCTCTCGCTCAACCGGACGCGACCGACCCGGCTGGCAGACATACCGCCAGGCGCTGGATCTCCTGCAACGACAGGAATGGAATGGCGCGCTCAGCCTGCTTGCGGAAGCGGAGGTCACGTTTCGGACGACGGATGATGTGGAAGGGCAGTGGCGTACGCTGGCGGCGCAGGCGGAACTGCACCTCTGTCAGGGGCACGCGCATCTGGCGATGGCGCGTGCGCTGGCGGCGCTGATGATCATCGAGCAGATCGACGATCCGCACGCCTGCGGCTTGCTGGCGTGGCGGGTGGCGTTGATCGCGCTGCACCGGGGGGATTATCGGGCGGCAGGCGCCTATTTGCAGCGCGCTCAGTTCTGCCTCGATATGGCGGACGCCGCGCCGCCGGGCGGGTTGCTGGCGGCCACAGCGCAACTCTGCGCCGAGGTGGTGCGCTGGCAGCAGGTGATGGCGCAGGGGCGCATTGGGCGCTCTGAGGGGGAAACAGCGATCAACGAGATACGCGCGGAACTCATGCGCCGCCTGATTGCCATTCAGCGCCATCTCGCCGCCGAGGGTCAGGCGACGTTTGAGGCGTGGACATGGACGGACATCGACCTTCTGCCTTCACCGCCGCTGATGCTTCCTGATCATTCGCCGTCGCTGGTGCAACGGTTCCTTGCCTGGTGGCGCGCGGTTCTCGCGCCTCCAGGCGCGCCCAGGCGCGCCGCCTCCAGTGGCCTGCCAATTGATGATCCGGTCATTGTTGAAGAGATCGCTTCCGTCGAGACGGTGGCGCCATCTGTGGATGTGCAGGATGACCTCTCAGCGGCGGAGACGCCTCGCACTCACGAGACGATGACCGGCGTGGAGAGAGCGGAAGCAGAAGCGTCTCCTGCTGATGCTGCGCCTGCCGTAACATCATCCGGTATGCCGGCAGCGCCCGATGCAGCGTCGCCAGCAGTCGGGTTGACGGTCTACACCTTTGGCGCCTTGCGCGTGTACTCGAACGATGTATTGATCGATCAGTGGGAAGGGGTGCGTTCGCGGTCGCTGTTTCGTTTTCTGGTCGCTCACCGTCAAACGCCGATTGCCAAGGAGCGTCTGGCAACCCTCTTCTGGCGCGACTCAGAACCGGAACTGGCGCGGCGCAGTCTGCATCAGGCCGTCTACTGCCTGCGCCAGACGTTCAAGCGCGCCATGGGCGATGTTCTGGTTGTCTTGTTTGTCAATGACTGCTACCTGCTCGCACCCGATCTGCCGCTGTGGGTCGACTCCGATGCGTTCGAGGAGGCGATTGCAACGGCGCGTTCCGCGTGGAGCCGCGGTGATGTGGAGCGCGCCATTCAGTCGTATGGGCGCGCCATCGATCTGTATCAGGGCGACTACATGGCGGAAGAACGGTATGAGGACTGGGCGGAAGAACGGCGGATCGTTTTCCAGTCGGCGTATCTCGAGGCGCTCCACCAGCTGGCGCGGGCGTACCAGGAGCGCAAGGATTATCCAACCGCGATCATGCTCAGCCAGCGGGCGCTCGCGGTTGATAGTTGCGACGAGGATGCGCACCGCGTGCTGATTGGCTGCTATGCGGCGCAGGGGTTGCGCCATCTGGCGATGCGCCAGTATCAGGTGTGCGTGACAACGCTCCGCAGCCAGTTGGGGCTGAGTCCGTCGGACGACCTCGAAGCCTTCGTGCGGCGGGTGCTCGAGAAGGCGGAGTGATGACCGTTTATGGCGTCACCCGCAATCGCGGTCCTGAAACGGCGCTCAACGCGCGCGCTTCGGGCACGAGCGCCGCCATGAGCAGTTGATACCTGCCGACGTCGGGCAGATCGGCGTCGAGGGTCAGGGGAACATCGGGAGCGCCAGTCGTGCATGCGATCCTGGTTGCGCTCAGGATGTGCGTTTCGCCGGAGGCAAGGTCATACGCCAGGAGAACGACGTGACAGGACGCGCGCTGTTCGCCTGCTGTTTCCGCCCCTTCGAGATGGACGCTGGCGGTCGTGTGCAATCGAGCGGCGGCGCCTTTCCCTGGTTGCGCAGCGACGGTATCGATCTGCACATTGTTGAGTTGAATAGACATCAACGCCGCTTCGTCGGGGATCGGCGCTCCGGTCTCGATGAAGAACCGCGCTACCTGATGGTCGTTCCACTCCGGCGGTTGCTCGCCAGTTGTCGTCAGACGAACGTCTTGCACATCACCCTCTTCGTCGAGCAGAATAGCAGCGAACACAATCGGCGACTCTTCGAGCATCATCTCCTGTGCCTCCTGGATTTCTTCCGCTGCTGACGGCGGCGATTCCTTTGCTGCCAGAGATTCCGCTTGCGCCGCTTCGAGCGGTTCGGTGATAAACGCTTCAACCGGCGCTGCCTCCATCACTGGCGGATGTTCCAATTCTACCGTCTCGACCGGCGGCGCTTCCACCACTGTCAGGGATTCCGCTTCTTCTGCTTCGACCGATGTCGCTTCCGTGAACGCCTGGAGGTCTGCTTCTTCCTCTCCCTCTGCTGGCGCTGCTGCTTCCTTCATCGCTTTTGAAATCTCTGCTTCCTTCTCAACTGATGGCGCTTCCTCCGTGACGGGTATGGCGAGCGTCTCTCCGGGTTCCGCAACTGGCGCTTCAACCAGCAGCGGCGCCTCCGTTGGTGTCGAGGGCGCCGTTGCTTCCGCTTCGACCGGCAGTACTTTTGCCGCAGGCGCTTCGGTGATGGTCGCCCCTACAAGTGGTGTCTCCGCTGGTTTTTCTGCCGCCAACGCCGGTTCCGGGGCAGGCGCGGCTGTTGGCGACGGGTGCGCCAGTGCGCGGGCGCGTTCGATCCATCCCATCCGGGTAATTTGCTCGGCGGATCGTCCTGTCCAGGCGGCCAGATCGGACAGTGAGCATGCCGCCAGCGCCGCAAAAGTGGTGACACCGGCAGCGTGCAACCGGCGGGCAATCGCTGGTCCGATCCCCGCGATCTGTTGGAGATCGTCGGAAGGGACGGCGGGCGCCGCGCTTTCGGGGAGTCGTCTGACCGGTGCAGGAACGGCGCTGCCAATCAATAGCCGGAGCTGGTCGTGGATCCATTCGATCAACGCCTCGTCCGGCACGCCAGTCCAGCCCCTGCGCTGGTCGTGCTCCTCGTGGTAGGCGCGGGTGCGCCACACCAACCGCCCCTCGCCAGCCTCGCGCGATTCGACGGCAATGCGGAATGCGGCGCGCTCGTTCCATTGGGTGTCATCATCCCATCCGCCGCTGCGCAGCTCATTGTCGGACGGCAATCGTTCGCGCACAGTCATAGGACGTCTCCCTGGTCATTGCAGGCGATAGTCTCCCCGCACAATGCCTACCGGAATGCCATCGATCTCTTCTGGCACGCTCAGGTCATCGGGTTTGCCGCGCACGTGAATGCGCACGCCGATCACCCCGGCTTCGGGTGGGTCGAGCAACCCGATGTCGATAGCGGTGACTGCCGGGTGTGCGCTGAAGCGCGCGATCATCCGATCGCGCGCCCGGCGCGCCTTGCGCCACCATGCTGCCGATTGCGAACTCATCGCGCCAGCGCCTCCAGCATTTCGCGCTCGACCGCCTGCCACGCTTCGCGCACTGCAATTTCTGGACGGCGTCGATCAGGCGCCGCCGGTCGTTCGGTGACAATATCGACGTTGAGCGCATCAAGAACGCTCAGCATGTCGATTGCCAGCGCCTGCTCTGGATCGTCGCTGCCAGCGAAGTGCAACCCGACCGCCGCGCGTGTCTCGGCGTCGAGCCACCATGAGCCGGAGTCGCCCCCTGCGCTGACTTCACGCTTTCCAGGTGCGGGAACGATGGTCATGACGTGTTGAATGGTGCGCTGCATAGAACCATACCACAGCCGCGTCTGTCCTTCAACCCCGGTGATGATCCCTTCGGTCACGCCAGTCGTGCGACCGGACTTGGTGACGCGCATGCCGAGGCGCGGCAGCGCCACGCCGCTGACCGGACCGATGTTCAACTGATGGTTGATCAATGAACGATCACCGGTGAGGGTTGCCACGGCGGCGTCGATCTGCTGCCGCATCGCGTGGCGCGTCATGGTGGCGACGACATCATACGGCATACCGCCGTCGACCCGCCCCGGCTGGCAGATCGGCAACCCGGCGGAGACCCAGCGTTCAGCAGCGAGCACGTGCCAGTTGCTCAGGATCATCAGTTCGCCGGTGGCGCGATCGCGCACCAGCCCGCCGAGGGTGCCCGCGCTGAAGTCGCGC
>DAOTWI010000218.1:0-2695 GCA_034436075.1 Roseiflexus sp. | reverse complement strand
CTCTGGCGCTGCTCACATTGCTGCTGGCAATGCTGGTCGTCCCGACGCTTGCGCAGTCGAACCCGACGATTGTTGACGAAACCGGCAATCTCGATGTGGCAGCTGTGCAGCGCGCAGCGCAACCGCTTGTCGCCCGCGGTGCGCGCGTCGGCGTCTTCCTGGTGCAACGTGGCGGCGAGTCCGACGCGCTGCGCCGCTATCAGCGCGCCGGACTCGCCAGCGGCAATGCGATCAATGCCGACACGATCGCCATCTACGTCTCGTTCGACCCGCGCTACTCGGAGATTGCGCATGGTGACCGCTGGAATGCGGCGCTGAGCACAAACGACAATGTCGAAACGATCCGCCAGAACCAGTTGAACCCGGGACTGGCGAGCGGTAATGCGACCCGTGGCGTCGTTGACGCGCTGACGGCGATTGAACGCTCTATCGTGACACCGCCGACACCCGCAGGTGGAACGACGGTCAACATCAACCCGGTTCCGATCGTCGCTGGCGTCATCTTCCTGGTGCTGCTGGCAGTCGCCGGTCCAATGCTCTGGAGCGGCTTCCAGAAGCGCCGCGCGGCGGCAAAGGCGCTGGAGGCGGCGCGCACCGCGATGGAGGAGGCGCGGCGCCTGGCAAGCTCCGCCATTGTCGATCTCAGCCAGGCGTTGCGCACTGCTCAGGAAAAAGCAAGGTTCGACCGGGTTTCCTATGCAGAGCCGGATGTGCGCCAGCTGGCAGCGATGCAGAGCGAGGTCGAGCAACAGTTCGCGCGCGTTCAGGAGCGGTTCGCCGAAACAGAAAAGAGCCTCGTGCTGCGCAAGACGCCCGTGCAGGCGGATTATGAAGCCGCCACGCAGCAGTATCGCCAGATGGCTCAGGAAGCAAACGCGGTGCGCGAACGGCTGTCGCAGGTCGAAGCGCGCCGCGCCGAACTCGACCGGATCGCACAGGCGGCGCCCGGCGAAGTGGACAAAGCAAAAAAAGCGCTGGCTGACGTTGCCGTGCAACTCAGCGACCTCAGCGTCGATCTCCAGCCTGAAGCGGCGTTACGCACCGCCGAGTCGCTGGTCGAGCGCGCCGAACAGTTGCTGAAGGAGCGTCGCGCCGCTGATGCAATCACAGCGGCTGGGGCAGCGTCAGCCGCGATCACCGCACTGGCCAGCGTGATTGCCCGGATGCGAGACATCCAGGATGGCATCGCCGCCGGACGCACCGCTGCCGAACGAGCGGCAGAACAGGGATTCCGCGTTGATGGCGGCATGGCGTCGTTCAACACCGCCGAAGGATTGCTGCGCCAGGCGGCAGCGGCGCTCCCCACGGTCGGACCCGAAGGGATCGCCAGCCTGCTTGACCAGGCAGACAAAGCGCGCGAATTGGGGGTCATTCGCGGCGGTGGTCTTCCGGCGCGCTACCGCGCAAACCTCGAACGCATCGAAAAGGTCAGGGCGGCTGGCGAAGCGCTGGCGGCATTCATCGACGAGGGATGGCGCGTCTTCGACGTTGTCGATGAGTTCGCCGAGAGCGCCTGGAGCGATATTCGCGGCAACGGCAGCGAAGCCGAGCATGCTGCCGATGAAGCGCAGGAACTGTGGGAGCGGGCTGCTGAACGCAACTCGATGGAAAAGCAGGAGTTCATCGAAGCCAGCGCCGATCTCGATCAGGCGGAGGAACGTATCGCGTATGCGCGCGCGCTTATCGAAGCGATCATCAAGCGCCTGAAAGACCTGGAGGCGGCGCGTGACGCAGCCCGCAACGAGATTGCCGCTGCCGAAGCGGACATCGCACAGGGGCGCGCGTTCATCGCCGCCAATGATCCCGATGTCGGCAAGGAACCGGAGAAACTGCTGGCGCGCGCCGAATCGGCGCTGGCGCAGGCGCGCGCCGAAATGCAGCAGGAGCGCCCCGACTGGTTGCAGATTGTTCGCCTGGCGCACGAAGCCAACCAACTGGCTGATGAGGCGCTGCGCGGGGCGCGCTCTGAAGTCGAGGCGATGAACCGGTTGCGCGAACAACTGAAGCGCATGCAGCAGGTCGCCACGGCAGAGGTGCAAAAGATCGTGCAGTTCATGACCGTCCACCCGCGCGATCTTCCGGTTGGTGCAAAGGATAAGATCAATGGGTTGCAGATCAATCTCCAGGCTGCCTACACTGCCGCTCAGAGCGTTGAGCGACAAGAAGAAGAGGCGCGCGCCAACGCCCTGCGTGATGCCATCGAACGTTACACCGCACTCGAACAGCAGGCATCCCGGATCTTCGAAGAAATCCAGAATCACTACCGGCGCATTGAGACACTGCGGCGGCAGGTGCGCAGCGAAGCCGATCGCGCCAGATCGGCGATCATGCGCGCTGAAAGCCTCTCGGCGCGTGCGGGAGGTTTGAGTGGAGTCTCGCTTCTGCAAGAAGCGCGCGTTAGTTACAATCAGATCGGAGAGGTGCATAGCGAAGCCGAGGCACAGCGTGCGTTAGAGCGGGCGCGCGACGCATACGATAAAGCCGAACGCGCATCGCGCATCTTTGAGCAACAGATCGCTGCCGCGCAGGACAACCAGGACGGATTGGGCGACTTCATCGGCGGGGTGCTGGTTGGCACCCTGCTGAACGATAGTCGTTCCGGTCGCAGCAGCTGGGGCGGAAGCAGCAGACGCAGTTCGGGAAGCTGGAGCGGCGGCAGTCGCAGCGGCGGAAGTTTCGGCGGCGGCGGTCGCGG
>DAOTWI010000217.1:0-6096 GCA_034436075.1 Roseiflexus sp. | reverse complement strand
AGGCTCAGCCCACGCCAGGCTCAGCCCACGCCAGGCTCAGCCCACGCCAGGTACGAGGCGGTCAATCAAGTCTAGCCCGCGAAGACGGGCTTTGCAACCGGAGCCCGCGGCTTCAGTCACCGGGCTACAAGGCGGATGGCGGAATATTAATCAAACTCCATCAGCGCCGCACCATCGGCAGATAGACGCGGGACACCTGCGCCAGGACGCGCAGCGTGACCGGAGGAAGCGCCGAGTTGCTGACCCGCACCTCCAGATCGCCGGGGCTGGCGACATCAGCGGCGGTCAATGTCGTGCGCAGTTCGGTGGCGCTCACAAATGTCGTCAGGCGCTCGACGCCGCCGATAACAATCTTACTAGTTGCGTCGAACCCGGCGCCGGAGACGATCAGGATCGTTCCCGCTTCGCCGACGCCAACGAACGGCGGCATAAGCAATAGCGCCAGCACCAGTTCATACGCGCCCACATCGCAGGCGCCGCCCTGCGGTCGGCTGATGCCGCGCTGATCGATTGCCGGGCATGTCGCCGCCGCAGCGCGGTTGAATGCCGGGCTCGACGCAGTGATTGCCATCGTCGATGTGGGACCGCCATTATTTGCCAGTGGTGCGAGTTGCGGGTCCTGGAACAGAATTGCCGAGGCTGGCGAGGTGATCAGGTTGTTGATGTCGTTGTTGAAATCGGGCGTTTTGGTGCGCGGGAACTGAATGTTGCCGCCGCCGTTGAGCAGCGAGCGGTTCGTGTGGTACCCCTGGAACTCGGTCGTGACCGGATTCGTATGGGTTGGATCGAGACGATTGGAAGCGAAGATCGAACTGGTCAGCGTCACCGCTGCATTGTTGCTGGCAAAGATCGCGCCGCCCTGAAACGTGGCGAAGTTGCTGGCGAACGTCGCGTGGCTGATGTCGATCGTTCCCCTGCTGATGATCAGCCCGCCCCCCTGTCCGATAATATTCGTTCTGGCGGTGGCGGCGCGATTATCGAAGAACGTCGAGTTCACTACCCGTCCGCGACCGTTGACCAGCATCCAGACGCCGCCGCCCTGCCGTGCGGCATAGTTGCCGTTGAAGGTCGACTCGCGGATCTCGATGTTGTCCTCGTTCACGCCGCCTGCCCAATCGTCTTCGATATGGTAGATGGCGCCGCCGTGACCTTCGGCGGGCGGCGCGTCGAGCACCCGATTGTTGCTGAATGTCGAGCGGGCATAGATCGCTTTGGTGTTCAGATTATCGGAGATCGTCACCTTGAGTGCGCCGCCGCCGCGTGTTGCAGTGTTGCCATCGAAGACGCTGCCGCAGACATCGACGGTGTTGCTGGTGGTCGGGTTGAAACTGTTGCTGACGCCATCGAGATGGATCGCACCGCCGTGCCCGCGTACGATGCCTCCCAGAGTCGAATCGGAGGCGCGGTTGTTCGCGAACTGCGAGTTGTACACCTGAAGCCCCGTGGCAATCCCGCCGAATGCGCCGCCGCTGCCCGCTTCGTTATTGATGAACACTGACCCGACGATGATTGTTTCGTAGATATTCCCGGCATAGATCGCACCGCCCTGGTTGTCTTCGTCAGTGATGCTGGTAGTGCGGTTGTTCTCGAAGACCGAGTTGATAATGTGCAGGCGCGTTCCGGGACTCGTCACCCAGAGCGCCCCGCCGCGCGCTTTGTCATCCTGCGTTTTCGTCGCGGCTGGCGCGCGCCCGTTGATGAAGCGCATGTTCTGAATGACCAGATCATTGCCGGAGGTTTTATCGATGTGCGAACCGGGGGTGAACGGCTTTTCGAGAATGCGGGTGTTGCCGCCGCCATCGAGCGTGATCAGTCCCTTGCCATCAAGCACAATGTCGCGAGTCGCCGAGGTGACCAGCGGTGCAGTGATCGGAATCGTAACCGGGTTGGGTCCACAATCGAATGTGATATGCCCACCGGCAGCAAGCGCCGTTTGAAGCGCCGCCTGCGTGCAACTGGTAATCACCGTGGGGTTGACCAGCGTCACCGGCGCCACCGGAGGGGTGCAGGCAGCGGGAGGCGCGCCAGGGGCGCCAGCAGGCTCTGATGCCATGCCGGGCAGTGGCGGAACCGTTATGACGACACAAACGATGGTCAGGCAGATACGCGCCAGCAGACGGCGCCAGCGACTGAACGGTTGTGTGTTGTTCATTGGTGCGTCACTCATTGATTGAAGATCACAACGATACGGAATCCCTTGATAGCATAAACCTTTTTTTGATCCTGCTCAATAGTACATCGTCGCTACTTCCCTTCCAGGACCCAAAGCGAGCGGAACTATGAGCAAAGCGGCATGCTGGCGCGCACATCACACATGCCGCACTGGAATGCCCACGTTTGCGACGGGCAGGAATTCTGGAGATGTGATACCATATGAGACAATGCAAACATGTATCGGACAGCATGCACGATGGCGCATTCTTCTGAGCATACTCCTGGTTGCAGTATGCATCACGTCATGCGCTGCGCCTGCCAGTTCAGCGCCCACAACCCCCATACACGTCCAGGAAGCCTATTTCTACAAGCCGCCACGCGATGGAACCACTGCCGAAGCCCTGGCGGCGCGCGCCGACCTGATCATCCTGACCCGCACCGATGAACCATTTCGAGATGCAGTACGCGCTGCCGGATATCCCGGCATTATTCTCCAGTACATGCTGGCTGCCGAGGTCAGCGGTCCTGTCGATGCGGTGCGCGCTGATGCTCCCTGCAATCCTGATCATCGCCCGTGGCGCAACCAGGCGGCATTTCGCGTTGGCGAGTTCTGCGACCTGATCCATCCCAACGACGACTGGTTTCTGCACAACGGTCAGGGTGAACGTCTCTACACCAACTGGCCCGGTCACACGGGGTATTTTTACCATATGAACCCTGCCAGTCCGGGATGGCGCGCTTTTCTGGTCGCTCGACTTCGCCAGGCGCTCGAAGGGGACAGGCGGGAGCCTGCGCTTGGGTACGATGGCATCTTCCTGGACAATGTCGCGCTTTCGTTGTGGAAACTGCGCCGGCAGGTGAGCAACAGCGATGGCGTCGTGCGCGAGTTCGACTCCGACGAGGCATACCGCGCCGCATGGATCGGGTTGCTCACCGAAATCTCCGATGCGCTGCGCCCCACGTGGCCCGTCTGGGCGAATCTGATTGTCGACTCAGGTCGCGGCGGGAACGATTATTTGCCCTATCTGGACGGCGTCATGGCCGAAGCATTCGCCACCGGATGGCGCAACAACGTATCGCCGGACGCCTGGGAGCGCGGATTGGCGCAGGCGGAAGAGGTGCTGCGCCAGGAGAAGGGGTATCTGGCGGTTGTGCAGGCGAAGGACTCGTCGCTCCTGCCATTTACGCTGGCATCGTACCTCCTGATCGCCGACGGGCGCCACGCTTTCTTCCGCTATGCCGAACGGGGCGACTACGCGATCTTTCCGCACTACCCGATCCTCGACACTGCGCTGGGCGCCCCGAAAGGACCGCGCTATCGGCAGGACGACGGAACCTGGCGCCGCGATTTTGCTTATGGATACGTTGTGGCTGATCCCGCAGCCCGGCGTGGGGAGATCGTTGTTGAGGGACGCAGAGGCGCTGACTAGCCGGACGCGCTGCTACACGCTCTCGACGGTGGCAGCCACGCCGAGGGCGTTGAGCGTCCGCCGGATCTCGTCAATATAGATTGCATTCATGACGATCACGACATCCGGCGCATACGAACGCAGGAATGCTGGCTCAACGACATGTTGCCCGCTGCCAGCGACATATTTCCCTTGTTTGCGCGGATTGATATCCACCACATACTCAACAGCGCCCTGATCGCGGAGGACGTTGAGAAAGGTCACACCCTTCGAGCCAGCGCCCCAAACGACCGCGCGCTGGCGCTGATTCGCCAGATCGCCGAGCCGCGCGCGCCAGTGTGCAACCTTCGCGCGGTAGTTGTCGCCAAAAGCCGTGACATCGCGCAGCATGCGGTCAAAATCGAGACGCGCCTGCGCCGAGAGCGAGACACTGCCGGATGCCGGTCGCGCCTCGATTGCCAGGAACTGCCCGCCAAACTCCTCACGCACATCGAGCGTCTCGAAGCCAGCCGTCTCGAACACATGCACCAGCGACGCCGGGCTGAAATACGAACAGTGCTCGTAGATAATGTCCCAGATGCCCAGGTCGCGCAGCGTCCAGAGCGCGTTGGGCGTCTCGAAATACACGACCGGCTGACGGTCGCCGATCACGCGACGCAGGCTCTCGATGAACGCGCGCGGATGTTCGATATGTTCGAGCACATGCCGGCACACAATGAGATCGGCAGGTTCATGCGCATACGCCTCGCCGAAGAAATCCACAACAAAGCGCACCCCTGGATCGAGCGCATCACGCACCGGATCGGGCACAAAACTCCTGTCGAACCCGATGCCGCGATTATTGCCCATACGACAGATCTGGCGCAGAAAGTCGCCTTTACCGCACCCAATTTCGATAATGTCCCTGCCACGAAGATCGTAACGCTCAATCAACCGTTTCGCCAGATCTGTTGCGTACTGCTGGAAGCGTTCTGAGAAATGCAGCGAATTTTCATACTCCTGAGAATAGTCCATAAGCGACGGATCGAAGGCATAGTTATACACATGACCGCACGCCGGGCAATAGCCGAGCGCAATATCGCCGCGCGGCGCCGCGATTGCCGCTTCGCGCGTGTCCCACAGCACATTGCAATAGATCGGCGCCTGTTGGATGTCCATAAAGCGATGCACATCACCTGAGCCGCAGATCGGGCAGAAATGTGCATCTATCATTGGTTGTGCATGGAACAGGCGTGTGGCTAAGTCGCTCATTGTTCACCTCGCGGCGCGTGATTCAGATGCAGGGCGGTTTTCCAACTCGCAGGCAACCGCCTCCTTCATGATCGAAATCAGCGTCTGCGCGAGATGCGTCGGATTGAACCGCTGAAGGACATCCTGATAGGCGCATGCAATCATTCGCTCAACATCCGGCGTATGTTCAGGATTGAGCGCCCAACGCAGCGCTTCGACGTAGCTTTCAGGCGTGCCGCGCACCACCAACCCATTCTCTCCGTGGCGCACATAATCGCGCACACCCAGCGCATCGTTGACGATCACCAGCTTTTTGAGCGCCATTGCGTTCAGGAAGGTCTGCTGGCCGCTAGCGCGGTATGTTCCCATGCGCAGCGGCACAACAATCAGCGCCGCGCCGCGCAGCAATCGCACATATTCGTCGGTGGGAACCTGCCCTGCGCGCACGTTTGGCGGAAGGTTCGGGTAATCGTTCAATTTGCGCGTAGCGAAAACAAACGAATGTTCCGGCATCATCCGCGCCGCTTCCACCAGCGGCGCATAGTTGCGAAACGAATTGCCGCCAGCGAAAATGTACGTTCCCGTCTCAAAGTCTCCCCGCAATTCCTCTTCGGTCAGCGAATATGTGAACGGGGTAAAGCGCACCTTTGCTGCATCAACGCCCCAGATCAGCGGGAAGAGGCGCCGTTCATCGTTGGAAAGGAATGCATAGCGCGTGATCGCCCGGTCAGCAAAGCGCACAATAATGCGGTCGAGCACTGCGCGCCATCCGGTGTTTGGCTCCCACGCCTCGCCGCAAAAAACGATGGTCGGGCGCCAGCGACGCGGCAGAAAACTCAAAAGGAACACCGCCAGCACTTCGGGTTTGAACCGCCCGCGCCCGGTAAACAACAGCAGTCCTTCATATTTCGTTGCTGCTAGCAACACACCTTTCAAGAGCGCAATTTCACCCCTCAGATCATAACCGGTTGCATAGGTCCATGGGGGCATGGGCGCTTTCTCAAACGCTGCTGCAAATTCTGGAATGCCCATCAGGTAATCAAGGGTTGTCGCCCATCCAGAGCGTCGCAGAATGCGGACAGACATCGCAGACTATTCTCCTTTTTCTGTGAAGTATAGCGCCATGTGCTGCGACGATGCAAGAAGCAATGGACCAGGATCATCATCCGCCTTCTCCTCATCTTACAGGAGTTACGCGGTCGCCTTACGGACGAGCCGCGTAATGGCTCTTTTTGCCTTCGGCAGAGCGGTAAGTGTCTTCTTTTGTGGTGCGGTGCGGCGGCTTTGCCGCACCGTACCACCT
>DAOTWI010000216.1:0-6167 GCA_034436075.1 Roseiflexus sp. | reverse complement strand
GCCGCCACACGCGGCAAGAAACGAACTGGCTGCTCCGACTCCTGCCATTTTCAGCAACTGGCGACGGGAGAGTTTGGGCGTACTCATCGAACAGCACCTCCTGAAGACTTTAGCGCCTCGTCGTGACCGACGTCTGCGTGAGCGCCGCAGACCCTGATGCCGGTCGCTATTTCAAGCCGCTTGTAACGATGCCGCGAATGAAGGTTTTTTGTGCTGCCAGAAAGAGCACAATCATTGGCAGCGTATAGAGTGTGGCTGCCGCCATCATCGCACCGAGCGCCGTGCCGCCAGCGCCATAGCGTTGCGTAAATCCCTGCATCCCAAGCGACAGCGTCCAGAGATCACGATCCTTGAGATAGATCAATGGACCCATAAAATCGTTGTAGGTCCAGATAAAACTGAACGCCACCAGCGTCGCCAGCGCTGGTCCTGCTAGCGGCATGACAATCCGCAGATAAATGCCGAAATGCGACGCGCCGTCGATACGAGCCGCATCGATCAAATCCCGTGGGATGGTCACAAAAAACTGCCGCATCAGAAAAATAAAGAACGCATCACCAAACAACGACGGAACAATCAGCGGCAAAAACGTATTCACCCATCCCAACTGGCTGTAGATGATAAAGAGCGGGATAATCGTCACCTGCACCGGCAACATCATCGTTGCCAGCACCAGGGCAAACAACACGCGCCGTCCGGGCCAGTCGATATGCGAGAGCGCATACGCGACTACAGTGCATGAAACCAGGCGCGCCAGCGTCACTGAGGCGGCAATGATCAGGGTGTTCAGCATGTAGCGCGGAAAATTGACATACGTCACGCCGTAATAGTAGTTGATCCACATCACCGGATCAGGGATCAGGCGCGGCGGGATGGCAATCATCTGCTCCGGCGACTTGAGCGACGTCGAAACGAGCCACACCCAAGGGAAGAGGAAGAGTACGCCGACTCCCGCCACCAGCAGATACAGAAGCAGACGGATCAGACGCTGGCGGACGGTGATCAGGCGCATCTGCCGCGACGCCGTCACGCGCTGGTTGGAGACTGTCGCGCTCATATCCATTTCCATCACATCACATCGTAGAATGTCCAGCGGCGAAGACCGCGCAGGATCAGCCACGTCACCAGCGCTGTGATGACGAACAGAATCCATGCCATGGCGGCGGCGTACCCCATGTTGAGGTATTGGAACCCCTGAACATAGAGGTACAGACCATAGAACAGCAGCGACCCTTCCGGCGCTCCCGGATTGCTGCCGACCCCGCCGATGATGTACGCCTCGGTGAAGAATTGCAGCGACCAGATCACCCCGGTAATCAGCTGAAACAGCGTGACGGGCGAGATCATCGGCAGGGTAATGTTCCAGAAACGCTGCAATCGCCCAGCGCCATCAATTTCGGCGGCTTCGTACAGTTCGTGCGGAACGCCCTGCAAGGCTGCCAGGTAGATGACGGTCATCGCGCCGACTGCCCACAGTTGCATCAGAATGACGCTCGGTTTCGACCAGAGCGGATCGGCGAACCAGAGCGGTCCTGTGACGCCGATGGTGCGCAGCGCATTGTTGATCAGTCCGAGTTCCGGGTTCAGCATCCAGCGCCAGAGGAGCGCCAGCGCCACCGGCGGCATTAGGGTCGGAAGGATATACACGGTACGCCAGATCGCCTGACCGCGGATTTTGATGTTGAGCAACATGGCGCACGCCAGCGCGAACGCCAGTTGCGCTGGGATGCCAATCAGCGTCAAAAAGGCGCTGTTGAACAACGCTCTGGGAAAGAAGCGATCATTCGTAAAAAGATCAATGTAATTTTTCAGCCCGATCCAGCGCGGCTCGAGCGGAATATCGTAGCGGGTGAAACTGTAGTAGAGCGTTGTCAGCATCGGGTAGACGATGATGACCATCAACCCGATCAGCCAGGGCGCCGCGAAGAGCGCTCCCGCCAGGAACTCCCGCCGCGCGTGTTTGCTCCATCGGCTTCGCCTCATTGGGGATGAAGCATTAGCATAACCTGCCATAATGTGTGCTCTGTGCCTTATGCGCTGGATCAGCGGTACGAGAAACGGAGAGCGGGACAGATGGCATGATTCGGGTTGCACCTCTCTCCCGCCGGAAGCGCGTATTGTAAGAATGTCAGACCAATTGGAGTTAGTGCAAGTGTACTCCATGATGATGGCAATGTCAAGACATATCAACCCTTTCTCGATTGTTACAGCCCGTGCTAAACTAGTGCAATAATAGAACCTCTTCCACGCATACACAGTGCGTCGCTATCTCAGTTCGGCGTCGTTCTTCTCAACTGCCGTTCAGCGTGCGCGCCGCACAACGCTATGCAACCCGGCGCACGCCGGGCATGTGCGGGATGTGAGATTACACCATGACCGAGACCAGCAAAATTATCTATTCCATGATCCGGGTCGGCAAGGTTGTGCCGCCAAACCGCCAGGTGCTCAAAGATATTTCGCTCTCGTACTTCTACGGCGCCAAAATCGGCGTCCTCGGGCTCAATGGCTCCGGCAAATCGACCCTGCTGCGCATCATGGCAGGCGTAGACCGCGATTTTTTCGGTGAGACCGTCATCGCTCCGGGGTACACCGTCGGTTTTCTGGAGCAGGAGCCGCGCCTCGACGATACGCTCACCGTCCGGCAAACGGTCGAGCAGGGGGTGCAGCCGATCGTCGATCTGTTGCGGCGTTACGATGAGGTCAACGAACGATTCAGCGATCCGGACGCCGATGTGGACGCGCTGATCGCCGAGCAGGCGACGTTGCAGGAGCAACTCGACCATCTGGACGCCTGGGACCTCGATAGTCGTCTGGAGCTGGCGATGGACGCGCTGCGCTGCCCGCCGGGCGACACGCTGGTTGCCGTGCTGTCAGGCGGCGAGCGGCGGCGTGTTGCGCTCTGCCGTCTGCTGCTGCAAAAACCGGACATCCTGCTCCTCGATGAGCCGACCAACCACCTCGACGCCGAGTCGGTCGCCTGGCTCGAACGCCACCTGCAAGACTATTCAGGCACGGTCATCTGTGTGACGCACGACCGCCGGTTTTTGAACAATGTTGCCGCATGGATTCTGGAGCTGGATCGCGGCATGGGCATTCCCTGGCGCGGCAACTACTCGTCGTGGCTGGCGCAGAAGCAGCAGCAGACTGCCGCCGCCGAGAAAGCCGAAAGTCAGCGGCAGAAAACCTTGGCGCGCGAACTGGAGTGGATCAACACCGCGCCGCGCGCGCGTCAGGCGAAGAGCAAAGCGCGCATCGCCGCCTATGAACAACTCCTCAGCCAGAGCGCCGAACGCGCCGAGCGCGACCTTGAAATCTACATCCCGCCCGGTCCGCGCCTTGGCGACCTGGTGATTGGCGCTGAGCACGTGACGAAAGCGTATGGCGACAAGCTTCTCTATGACGATCTGACCTTCAATGTGCCGCCAGGTGCGATCGTCGGCGTGGTCGGACCGAATGGCGCTGGCAAGACGACCCTCTTCCGCATGATCACCGGGCAGGAACAGCCCGACAGCGGAACGCTGATCGTCGGTCCATCGGTAAAACTGGGATATGTCGATCAGAGCCGCGAGACCTTGAACCCGGACCGTACCGTCTGGGAGGAAATCTCCGGCGGTGACGAGATCATTATGCTCGGCAACCGTCAGGTCAACTCGCGGTCGTATGTGGCGCGCTTCAATTTCACTGGCACTGATCAGCAAAAGAAGGTCGGAACGCTGTCCGGCGGCGAGCGCAACCGGGTGCATCTGGCGAAGATGCTCCGTTCGGGCGCGAATGTACTACTTCTCGATGAACCCACCAACGATCTCGACGTTCACACCCTGCGCGCGCTCGAAGACGCGCTGATCAACTTCGCCGGATGCGCGATCATCATCTCACACGATCGCTGGTTTCTCGACCGCGTGGCGACCCACATCCTGGCGTTCGAGAACGAGTCCAGCGTAGTCTGGTTTCCCGGAACCTATAGCGAATATGAGGAGGACCGCCGCCGTCGCCTTGGCAAGGCGGCCGATCAGCCGCACCGCACGGTGTATCGCCGTCTGACGCGCGGATGAGACACGCTACCGTTACCAATCCTTCTCCACATGTTGCTCAACCGTTACCGCCCTGGTGTGAAGATTAAGGTAAAGTTGCGTAGAGCCGTATCGTGATCGTGATGTGTTTCACGGGATTGCACGAGGAGGAGTCGGCCCATGGAAACATCTGTGGAAATGTCTTTTATGGAAATGCCAGCGTATGTGACGAACGAGAAACTCATCCGCTGGGTGCAGGAGATGGTCGATCTATGCAAACCGGATCGCGTCCACTGGTGCGACGGCTCAACAGCAGAGTACGATGCGCTTTGTGAGCAGCTCGTCCAGTCCGGAACTTTCGTTCGCCTGAACCAGGAAAAATGGCCTGGATGCTTCTTGGCGCGCTCTGATCCCAGTGATGTGGCGCGTGTTGAGGATCGCACCTTCATTTGCAGCGTCAGCCGCAGCGACGCGGGACCGACCAATAACTGGATGGCGCCCAAAGAAATGAAGGAGACGCTCATCCCGCTATTCGACGGATCAATGCGCGGGCGCACGATGTATGTTATTCCGTTCTGCATGGGACCCATCGGATCGCCGCTTGCTCAGATTGGCATCCAGATTACTGACTCTGCGTATGTGGTCGTCAACATGTGGATCATGACGCGCATCGGCAGGCCGGTCATCGAGGCGCTCGGCAATGGCGATTTTGTTCCCTGTCTGCACTCGGTCGGCGCACCGCTGGCGCCAGGGCAGAAAGATGTTCCATGGCCTTGCAACCCGATGGTCAAATACATTGTTCACTTCCCCGAAGAGCGCATGATCTGGTCGTATGGCAGCGGCTACGGCGGCAACGCGCTGCTGGGCAAGAAATGTCTGGCGCTGCGCATCGCCTCGGTCATCGCGCGCGACGAGGGATGGCTTGCCGAGCACATGCTCATTCTGGGAGTCAAAGACCCGACAGGACGGAAAACCTACGTTGCCGCCGCTTTCCCCAGCGCCTGCGGCAAGACGAACTTTGCTATGCTCATCCCGCCCAAGCCCTTCCAGGAAGAAGGATGGGAAGTCACCACCGTAGGCGACGACATTGCCTGGATCAAACCAGGACCTGATGGGCGCCTGTATGCCATCAACCCGGAACGGGGCTATTTTGGCGTCGCGCCGGGCACCTCGTATGACACAAACCCGAATGCGATGGCTGCCCTGTCGCGCAATTCCATTTTCACCAATGTTGCGCTGACGCCCGATGGCGGCGTCTGGTGGGAGGGGATGACGAAAGAGCCGCCGTCTGAGGCGATCGACTGGCAGGGGGAGCACTGGACGCCGAACTCTGGCAGGAGAGCGGCGCACCCGAATGCGCGCTTCACGGCGCCTGCCGCGCAGAACCCGGCGATTGATCCTGATTGGGACAACCCGCAGGGCGTTCCCATTCGCGCCTTCATCTTCGGCGGGCGCCGCAGCACGGTCGTGCCGCTCGTCTATCAGTCGTTCAACTGGACGTTCGGCGTCTACCTGGCAGCGACGATGGGTTCGGAGATGACCGCCGCCGCCTTCGGCAAGATCGGCGAAGTGCGCCGCGACCCGATGGCAATGCTTCCGTTCAGCGGCTATCACATGGGCGATTATTTCAACCACTGGCTGCAGTTTGGGCGCACCATTCCCAACCCGCCGCGCATCTTTAGCGTCAACTGGTTCCGCAAGGATGCCGATGGCAATTTCCTCTGGCCCGGTTTCGGCGAGAATATGCGCGTGCTCAAATGGATCGTCGAGCGTGCCAATGGTCGTGCGGTCGGCATCGAAAGCCCGATCGGCTGGATGCCGCGCTACGACGATATCGATTGGCGTGGGCTGGATTTCAGCGAGGAGAAATTCACCGAACTGATGGCGGTCGATCGCGATCAATGGTCGCAGGAGATCCTGCTGCACGAAGAGTTGTTCCTGAAACTCTACGACCGTCTGCCCAAGGAGTTCCGATCCGTCCGTGATCTGCTGCTCTCGGCGCTCTGGCGCTCGCCTGAGCACTGGGATTTGCTCGATAGCAGCAACTGATAGGAGTTACGCGGTCGCCTCACACAAGAGCTGCGTGTGACCCTCTTTGCCTTCGGCAAAGTAGTACTTGTCTTCTTTCGTGGTGTGGCGCTGCGACAAAGCCGCAGC
>DAOTWI010000215.1:0-2614 GCA_034436075.1 Roseiflexus sp. | reverse complement strand
CGGCGTTCAACGCCGGCGCGCGCGCCAGCAGCGCGGCAATGTCGGCGTCGTCGAGCCTGCCGATGAAGAGTTCACTGGCAAACAAACCCCAGAAGGACGATGGCTCGCGCAACTCGTCCATCGAGTAGAGACGGTTCAACGGCGTACTGGCAGTGACCACATAGGCGACGCGCGCGCCAATGTCGGGGTCCTGCGTCAGTGAGCGCAGAAAACTGACCGTGTGGCGCGGCAGGCGGGCAATGCCTTCGATATTGTCGATCAGAAACACAAACGTGCGATCACTGTGCAGCCGGATCATATCTTCGACGACGCACTTCAGCCCATACACGGCATCAACGACCGCCGTTTCCGCAATGCCCTGATCCGGCAACGCGGGGAGCTCATCGTGCCGTGCAAGCGCCTGCGCCGTGGCGCGCACCAGATCGCGCCAGAAGTAGAGTGCGCCGTGACTCTGGGAAACGCCCAGATCGGCATACGGACCGGCGTTGACGTAGGGGAAGACAAACCGCGCCGTGGCGTCGCCGCAGATCGGGCGCTCTGGCGACGCGCTGCGCAAATAGTAGAGCAGCGAGGTCTTCCCGCTGCGCGCATCGCCGATCATGGCGCAGCACTGCGGCGGCGCCGCCGCGATACGTTCGCAGACGGCGGCAATGAGGTCACGTCGCCCGACAAACAATTCGGGGTTGATGACCGGCTTGCGATTACCGAAAGGGTTCATATGCTCGCCTGCGTTCAGCGACATTGCTGACAATAACTATACCACACTTCGCGCAGGCATGTCGATATACCGACCTTAAAACGTCAGTGTTGTCGCGCCAACACAAAGCGCTGCCATTTCCTCGATGCCCAGCACGCGCACATCTGGCAGGAGACCGTGATCGGCATCGAGCCAGTAGCGCCGGAGACACGGTTGCGACAGATACAGCGCCCCGCCGGCTGCACGATACGCATCGCGCACCTCGCGCAAAGGCGGGTATCCTGCTTCGTGCAAACCGGCGGCCCACCCCTCGGGTGTTGCACACAACACTCCTTCGCCGCGCAGCAGAACCGCTGCGCGATTCCCGGCGGCAAGCGCTGCGCTGGCGGTCAGAAAACCCAGCGTGGCGGCGCCGGGATCGCGTCCGGCATGGGTGATGATAATGACGAATGGTGGTGTGGTTGTCATCGCAGTCATGTCCATATTCTGAGTCATAAACCCTCGCTCGGCACGTGGAAGCCTTGCAGGGGCTTGCACGATCTCAGCCAGGATTGATGAACCTTCACACAATAATCCGGCATTCACCGTATGCCCGGCGGCTGATGGAGTTTGAATAATGACTCCGCTCTCCGCCTACCCGCCCGGCGGCTGAAGCCGCGGGCTCCGGTTGCGAAGCCCGCCTGCGCGGGCTGGACGAGGCAATACCAGATTATTTGCTCAAACTCCACAAGTCGCGGGCTCCGGTTGTAAAGCCCGCCTGCCCGGCTAAACCGGGCGGCGCCGGATTAATTTCTCACAAACCATACGTAGTCTGTAAAGCACGTTTTCCGGTGAGAGTCCAGGCACGCATGGTCAGGCGCCCCCCCAAGCGGGGGGGTGCTCACCGCCTGCTCAACACGCCTCCCAGCGCAAACCGCCGGCATACTTGTGTGTCACCTTGCCGCGCTCATCGAGCGCAAACAGGTAGAGCCAGCCATTGTCGAGCAACTGCCGCACCTGCTCGTGCCTGGCGATAATGTCGGTCATCGCATCGATCGGCGCTTCGATCATCACATGCAGGCGCATTGGCTCATGGACGTACTTCTCGCCGTCGTGAACCGACTGCCACGGCAGACCGACCTGGAGATCGCCGGAGTTGCCCTCCAGCACGCCGAGCGTGCCGACGACGTTGTGCAGCGTTTTGTTGCCGCTGCCGAACACCCGGTTGTCCACTGTCGAACCGTAGTACTGCAAATTGATCCAGCTTGCGACAATCATCGGCGCGGTCATAATCAGTTCCAGCACGCCGAACCCCGTGTCCTGTCGCCAGTCGTAGGAGTGCAGGAAGGAGCGTCCATTCATTGCCACCCCTGCCGTGCGGTCGCGCGGGGTGACGATAAACGCTGCGCAGCCAGCCAGCCCCCACTCCGGGCGCACCTGCGACCAGTCCTTGCTCCGCTGCCGCACCGCGCCGTCGATGTCCGCCTTCGACGTGATCTTCAGCAGGGTTGATCGCTCGGCGCGCGCCAGCCGTCCGGCAGCGGACAGGTCCGCTTCCAGTCGCTTGAGATCGTCGGCATGGCTCGCCGGGATGTCGGCTTTGTCGAAAATCGCCACATCATCAGTGGTGGTGTCGTGCAGACCAGCCACAAACACGGTATCGTCGGGGATGACGAGTCCGCGCGCTTTCAGACCGATGCGCACCGCCGGGTCGTTCAGGATCTGCACTGCCACGCGCACATTCGCCTCGCCGGTATGACCGCCGCACGCGCCACAATCAAGACCCGTCGCGTGCGGGTTGTTGACGGTGGTCGAGCCGTGCCCGGCAAGCAGCACAATGCGCGCGAAGTTGGTCGTCAGCGACATCGCCTTGAGCGCGCCCTCGGCGACTGCCACCCGCTGCTCCAGCGTCATGCCCGTCGTGCGCCCGCCAATCGT
>DAOTWI010000214.1:0-3515 GCA_034436075.1 Roseiflexus sp. | reverse complement strand
ATCGTCATGATCGGGCGCATCCCGCGCGCTTATCCCTCTGCGGCGCCTTCCGGCGTCCACCCTTCCGGCTTTGCGTCCCCCTCGCCGAAGAAGAAGAGTTCCGCCTGCTGCATCATCAACTCAGCGGCGCGGGGATCGACCATGCTCAACCCGTAGTGGTTGATGATCAATAACGCCTGATCCATCCACATATTCCACGCCTGCTGCGAGACGTTTTCGTAAATGCGCTTCCCCAGGTCGCCGGGGTAGGGCGGGCGGGGCAGACCGGGCAATTCACGACCAAGTTTGACGCATTTGACCATCCGTGGTGCGCTCATGATTGTCTCCAGTTGGCAAATTGTTACTCTCTGTAACTCACCTTTCCCTGTGCCAGTATACTACCACATGGTATGCTCACCGCATGGCGGTGAGATCCGGGCAAAGGAACGGTTGCAGAGGAAAGCGCATATGGATATTGCTATTCCGCGAGCCCACGCGCCCGACGAGCACCGGGTCGCGCTGACGCCGGCAGGGGTGCATTCCCTGGTTGTCGCCGGGCACACCGTGTTTGTCGAAAGCGGCGCCGGCGCGGGCGCAGGGTTTACCGATGCGTCGTATAGCGCCGTTGGCGCCAGCATCGCCTACGGTCCCGAAGAGATCTACGCACGCGGCGATCTCATGCTGACCGTCGATGGGGTGCCGGAGAATGCGTTGCCGATGGTGCGTCCCGGTCAAATCGTGGCTGGCTTCCTGCACCTGTCGGTCACGCCGCGGCGTGTGATCGATGCGCTGGCGGCGGCTGGCGCTTCGACGATCAGTTACGAAGCGATCCGGCGCAACGACGGGATCGCGCCGGTGCTGTTGCCTATGAGCGAGATCGGCGGGCGTTTGATGCCGCAACTGGCGGCGCACCTGCTGGAAACGCCAAGCGGCGGGCGCGGCGCCTTGCTGGCGCCAATCCCCGGCGTTCCATCGGCGGAAGTCGTGATCCTGGGGGCGGGTCGAGTCGGCGGGAATGCAGCGTATGGGTTCAGTTCCTGGGGCGTGCAAACAACCGTGCTCGACCAGGATATGGACCGGTTGCGCGCAGTGGAGCAAATCTGCCGGGGGCACGTCACGACCCGGCTGGCAACTGAGAGCGCCCTGGCGCACGTTCTCCCCTTTGCCGACGTGGTCATCGGCGCGATCAAAGTTCCGCACGGTCGAGCGCCCAAACTGGTAAGCGCCGCTATGGTCGCAACGATGAAGCCGCGCAGCGTGATCATCGATGTGGCGATTGACGAGGGCGGATGCATCGAGACGAGCCGCCCAACGACGCACAGCAACCCGACCTACCTGGCGTCGGGCGTGCTGCACTATGCGGTGCCCAACATTCCGAGCGCCGTGGCGCGCACGGCGGCGCATGCCTTGAATAACGCGCTCCTGCCCTTTGTGCTGCGCATTGCCGCACAGGGTCTCGAACAGGCGGCGGATCAGGATCGCGCCATTGCGCGCGGGATCGGTCTGTACCGCGGGCAACCGTATACATCGCATGTCGAACAGGCGCTTGAGCGTTCGTGAACGCCTGGGCGGGGACCAACGCATCCGCAGAGAAGTGCGCGTGCGCCTGCACCTGATACGTCATCGCGCATTCCCAGGCGTCGCTGACCGTTGCAATCGTCTGCGCCCCGGCGCGTAACTCGCCTGCCTATCATGCGTCCAGGGAGGAAGGGCAGGCTATGGGATATGAGCATCAGAAACGGACGTGAACGTCACCAGCAGGGAGAGACAGGCTATGCCACGCTCGCTCACAGCAGGAAGGCGTGAAATGACCGCTGAAGAAGCGGTGGAACTGATAGAGTCGAATCATCGCGTCTATATCGGCGGCGGATGCGGCGTGCCGATACCGCTGCTGTATGCGCTTGTTGCGCGCGCTCCTGAGTTGCGCAACGTCGAGATCATTCATATGCTGACGGCAGGGGAGGACCCGACGACGGCGCCGGAACTGGCGGCGTCATTCCGTCACAATGCGCTCTTTATCGGGCACAACACCCGGCGCGCGGTCAACGAAGGGCGCGCCGATTTTACGCCGATATTCCTTGGCGAGATTCCGAAACTGTTCCGGCAGGGCATTCTGCCGCTCGATGTCGCTATGATCCAGGTTTCACCGCCGGATCGCCATGGATTCTGTTCGCTAGGGGTGGAAGTAGGATGCACCCTGCCAGCGGCGCGCACGGCAAGGATCGTCATTGCCGAGGTCAATGCGCGGATGCCGCGCACGCTTGGCGACAGTTTCATTCACATGTCGCGCCTGACGGCGCTGGTCGAAAGCGACCGCCCGTTGCTGGAGTTGCCGCAGGGCGAAACGAACGGCGTCGCGCAGGCGATTGGTCGCCATATCGCCGAATTGATCCCCGACGGCGCTACGCTGCAACTCGGCATCGGCGCCATTCCTGACGCGGTGCTCTCGAATCTGCATGGGAAACGGCATCTGGGCATCCACACCGAGTTGTTCTCCGATGGCGTCATCGATCTGGTCGAAGCCGGGGTGATTGATGGCGAGTTGAAGACCATCCATCAGGGGAAGGTGGTTGCCGGCTTCATCCTCGGCAGCCAGCGCTGCTTCGACTGGGCGCACAACAATGCGATGGTGGAGATGCACCCCACCGATTACGTCAACGATCCGTTCGTCATCGCCCAGCACAAAAACATGGTCGCCGTCAATTCGGCATTGCAGGTAGACCTGACGGGCCAGGTGTGCGCCGACAGCATCGGTACGCGCATGTACAGCGGAGTTGGCGGTCAGGTCGATTTTATTCGCGGCGCGTCGCGCTCAGAGGGGGGCATTCCCATCATCGCCATCTCATCGACCGCGCGGGATGGAACCATTTCACGCATCGTACCGACGCTCGAAGTCGGCGCTGGCGTCGTCACCAGTCGCTACGACGTTCACTTTGTGGCGACCGAATATGGCGTGGCGGACCTGTATGGACGCACCCTGGCGCAACGCGCGCGCGCGCTGATCAACATTGCGCATCCGGCTTTCCGCGATCAGTTGACCGAAGCAGCCAGGAAACTGCACTATATCTGACGCCTATTCGCTGACACGCACCAGGATGAGCGGCGTCGTTGTGGCGTGCAACACTTTATCCGCCACGCTGCCAAGCGCCCAACGGCGCAACCCGCCGTACCCGTGCGTCGCCATGACGATCAGATCGACATCCATCTCGCGCGCTTCGTCCACAATCACTTCGGCGGGATACCCGATGATGGCGTGGGTAAGAACGCGCGGAACCTCGGCGCGCAGTGATGCGGCTTCCGCTTTCAGGTCATCCAGCGCGTAGTCGCGCAGCGCGCCCAGCGCTTCGTTATTCTCAGCGATGGGTCGCCCAAGCATCGGCGCGCCGACGTATGCCTCGATCATGGGCACGACTGCGCGGAGCAGGATCAATTCGGCGTGTGCGGCGCGGGCAATCTCGCTTGCGAGCGGCAGCGCCTGCCGCGCCAACCCGGAGCCGTCGAGCGGCGTGAGAATGCGACGCGGCGGGCGCACAACC
>DAOTWI010000213.1:0-7114 GCA_034436075.1 Roseiflexus sp. | reverse complement strand
CGCAAGCGGGGGGGTTGGGGGGGCAGTCGCCAGCCAGGGCGCAGCGCAGTCGGGACGCGCTTGCTGGCCGCCTGACACATCATGCCTGCACCCGCAATGCCGCATTGATTTGCGAAATCCGCCGTGGTGTGGTATCATTCCGCGTGGGCCTCTAGCTCAACTGGCAGAGCAGTTGACTCTTAATCAATTGGTTCAGGGTTCGAGTCCCTGGAGGCCCACCACCCGCGCCCCGCCAGGGGCGCATTATAATTGCCCCGTATCCGCCCAGGCGTCGAGGCGCGCGCGATAGGCAGGATCGTCGTAGCGCGCAGGATGAAACGCTGTGGCATACGCCGGGGGCGCCACGCCGCTGATATGCGCCGCCAGGATTTCCGCCGCACCGCACGCCGCCATAATGCCGTACCCGGAAAACGCCCCCATGACAAACGATCCCCGTGGTCCAACCGGACCGATGAGCGGGCGATTCTCGCGGGTTTTGGTGTAGTAGCCGCCGTCGATTGATGGGCGCGGCGGACGGCGGACATAGGCTTCGAGCGCCGGAATGATGCGCATCAACCCGCGCAGCGTGACGTCGAGAAAGTAGGGCGCTGGCGGCAGCGGGAAGACCTCGTCGACCGGCGCGGCGTCGTATGCCCACAGCCCAATGACCCACGCGCTTCCTGCGCCCCCTTCCGGGCGGCAGTGCGCGCCGGCTGGCAACTCGCCGAGCAACGGATGCGCCTCTGGCTCGTCTTCGAGCATGGCGCGTTCCTCATCAGTCCAGGGGAGGGTCTGCGGATCGGCGCAGATCAGCAGCGGCGCATCGCGCGGAATAACCCCCAGATGATCCTCAAATGCAACCTTGAGGTGGCGTTCCGAGAAGACCGGCAACTCAACGCCGACCATTCGCCCGACTCGCCGGAGGAATGGTCCGGCAGCATTCACGAACGCACCTGTGGCAATGCGTTGACTGTCGATCTGCACGGCGGAAACCTTCCCCTTCGTCGCTTCGACCGCTTCGACGCGCCCGCGCAGAAAGCGTGCGCCACGGCTGCGCGCCCGTTCCAGCAGCGTCATGCCGAGTTGTTGGGCGCTCAGCCAACCGCAACGCCGCGTGTGCAACGCAGCAACGGCAGCGTCCGCGATGCAGGGAAAGAACCGGCGGATCGTCGCCGGGTCGAGGATCAGATCCGCGCCGTCGGGATGACCATCAAACCCGTGAGCAGTGGAAGGCGCATATGTTTCAGGGTTGACATGGACGCGCAGCGGTCCTGCGCCCAGCGTCGCCGCGTCTTCGCCTGCCTGTCGCAGAAGGTTTACCCGCGCCGGATCGGTGGTGACGTAGAGATAGCCGCGCCGGTTGAGCGCAATTGCGTTGTCTATCTCGCGCGCCAGGGTCTCGATCAGATCGATGCTACGATTCATCAGCGCCACCATCGCATCATCAGGACCGGGCCACCAGTTGCGATAGCACTCGCTGGATGCATCACTGGTGAGTGAGAGGGGCGAACGCTCATCCACCAGCAGCGCCGACGCACCGCGCGCTGTCAGCATCTCGGCAGCAGCCACGCCAGCAATGCCCGCACCGCAGATAACGACATCGTAACCGCTCACAGCGCCTCCAGCACTTTGTTCAACGCTTCCGCCACCTCTTCGATCTGCGCTTCGCTCAGATCAGGACTGACATCGATATGGAGAGCGCGGCTCAACAGATCGAGGGAGCGCGGGCACATATCCGGCGCATACTCGATGGTGCGCGCCGCCCAGCGCCAGGGACCGCCCTGTTCCGACCAGGTCTTCCGATTCATGATCGGCGCCCAGGAACAATAGACATGGTAATCCTCAACATCAGGGCGATACAACGCCATGGCGCCGACGCCCTCGGCGTGCAGCGCATCGACTGCCCAGCGTGTGCGTTCGGCGGATGGCAGCAACAGCACCAGCGCCAATCCGGCATCACCTGCCGGATCGTTGAGATGGCGAAGCGCCGAGCCGGAAGATGATACATGGTCTGCAATGCGTGCAACAATCGCAGCGTGATTGCGCCGCATATCCGCCAGAATCCCTTCCAGCTTGCCGAGTTGCGCCAGCGCAACCGCCGCCTGGAGTTCGCTCATGCGGAAGTTGACTCCTGGAAGGATCTCGTCGGGCGGAATGTGATGGCGATGCCCGCCGACGACATCGTGATACATAATGGCGCGTTTGTACAACGCATGGCTGTTAGTGAGCACCACGCCGCCTTCACCGGACGTCAGAATCTTGTTGAATTGCAGACTGAAGGCGCCAGCATCGCCCCATGTGCCAAGACGTTTCCCGTGAAAACTTGCGCCTGCCGCCTGCGCCACATCTTCGATCAAAGCCACGCCGCGCCGCTGCGCGATCTCGGTCAGCGCATCCATCCGGCACGGCGAACCACGCATATGGACTGCCGCAATCGCGCGGGTATGCGGCGTTATCTTGCGTTCCACGTCTGCCGGGTCGAGCGTCAGCGACTCATCGATCTCGGCGATCACCGGAACAGCGCCAAGCGCCACTGCCGCCGAAGCAGTGGCAATCCAGGTGTATGCCGGGACGATCACCTCGTCGCCCGGTCCGATTCCAAGACCTGCCATGGCGCACATGAGCGCCGCCGTGCCGGATGAGACTGCCAGGGCGTATGCTGCACCCATATGAGCAGCAAATTCCTGCTCGAACAGATCGGTTTGCGAGGGACCCGGCGCGGGACCGTAGTAGCGGAAGAGGCGTTTGCTGCGCAGAATATTCAATACCGCCTGTTCCTCTTCGACGCCGATGCGCATGCCGCCAGGGAACATGGGCGGCAGCGGGGTTTTGATTGCCCGCTCGCCGCCGTTGATTGCCAGTTTTGAAGACACCGTCGTCCTCCTTGGGTAGGGTTAGGGGTTAGGAGATAGAAGATAGGAGTTAGGGGTTAGAGGTTAGAGGTCAGGGGTTGGAGGTGCGATGTTTCCACCCGGAACCTGCCACCTTCGCACCTTCCACCTTCCACCGTTCCGCCTCTCGCCTCGCGCCTCTCGCCTCGTGCCATACCGCCGAACGACCTGGGCGCGCCGCCGCGCCCCTACCTCCCGCCTGCCACCTTCGCACCTTCCACTTTCCACCTTCCACCTTCCACCGTTCCGCCTCTCGCCTCGCGCCTCGCGCCTCTCGCCTCCGCATGATGCCCCCAAACGGCGGAAAGGTCAAGATATGGCGCGAGAGCGCACAGCGTGCGGCGCTGCGTGGTATACTCAACGTTGCTCCTGCTGACGCAGCAGACGACGAGATGATGGCGGCAGATAGGGCGGAGGGAAGGTGTATGAGTGCTGATGACATGTTGATCTTTCCCGGCTCAGGAAGTCCGAAGTTGACAAAGAGCATCTGCAATTACCTGGGAGTGACGCCGGGAGAATGCGAAGTGCTGCGCTTTTCCGAGGGCAACCTGTTTGTTCGCATTCTCGAAAACGTGCGCGGGCG
Source organism: Roseiflexus sp. (assembly GCA_034436075.1). GTDB lineage: Bacteria > Chloroflexota > Chloroflexia > Chloroflexales > Roseiflexaceae > Roseiflexus. Next base: position 3,661 of record DAOTWI010000213.1, on the reverse strand, counting down.
ACACGTGTACATTGTGCAGTCAACAGCGTTTCCGGCGAACGACAATTTCATGGAACTCCTTTTCTGGATCGATGCCTTCAAGCGCGCAAGCGCCGCGTCGGTGACGGCTGTGGTGCCCTTTTTCAGTTACGCCAAAGGGGACAAAAAAGACGAACCGCGCGTCTCAATCCGTGCGCGGGTGTGCGCCGACGCTATCGAAGCGGCTGGCGCTGATCGAATCGTGGTGATGGATTTGCATGCGCCGCAGATTCAGGGGTTTTTCAAGATTCCGGTGGACGATCTGTATGCGTTGCCAGTGCTCTGTGACCGGGTCAAACAGATGAATCTGGACAATCTGATCGTTGTCGCGCCCGATAGCGGCTTCGCCAAGAAAGCGCGGAAGTATGCGCGGTATCTCGGCGTCTCCATGGCAGTTGGCGACAAAGAGCGCGTTGCGCACGACGAGCATGCGCACATTGTCGAGATCATCGGCGATGTGGAGGGCAAAACGGCGTTGATCGTCGATGATTTCACCATTTCGGCGGGAACGCTCGTCGAAGTTGCCGGGCAACTGCTGGTGCGCGGCGCAAAAGAGGTATACGCCGCCGTCTCCCACGGCGTCTTTGCGAGAGGAGCAATGGAGCGGCTGGCGGACAGCCCCATCCGGCGGCTGCTGATCACTGACACCGTTGAGACGCAACCGGTGACATTGACGCCGCAGGTCGAAGTGGTCTCGGTGGCGCCGTTGTTCGGCGAGGCGATCCGGCGCATTCACAACCGCGAAAGCATCAGTGTGCTGTTTCCGCGCTAGCAACCTTTCATACGCCCATGACCCTCATCGTCACCTCCCTTGCGTCCGGGAGCAGCGGCAATGCCCTGCTTGTGCGATCCGGCGACGCGGCGCTGCTGGTTGATTGCGGGTTGCCGCTGCGCACCCTCGAGCCGGCGCTGGCGCGCGTCGATCTCCATCCCGCGCAGGTGAGCGCCATTCTGCTCACCCACGAGCACGGCGATCACGCGCTGTCCGCCGGGGTGTTGGCGCGGCGCTATGGTCTTCCGGTCGTCGCCAACCAACCGACGCTGGCGGCTATCGAACACGATCTGGCGAATGTCGCGGTGCAGGAACTGGCGACTGGCGCCGCCGCCACAATAGCCGGGTTCAGCGTGCGCAGTTTCCCGGTGCCGCACGATGCCGCCGAGCCGGTTGGGTACACGATCCGTGCAGGTCGATGGTGCGTCGGCATTGCGACCGACCTGGGGCACTGGAATGACACGATTGTGGAGGGACTGGCGCCAGCGGACCTGGTGGTCATCGAAGCGAACCACGATCAGGAGAGGTTATGGCGCGCGCCGTATGTGGAAGTCGTCAAACATCGCATCTACGGTCCGACTGGGCATCTGGACAATATCGCCGCCGGACGCCTGCTTGCCCGGCTTGGCGCCGATGGACGGCGGCGCAGCGCCTGGCTGGCGCACCTCTCACAGGAAGCCAATACGCCGCAGATCGCCGAGCAGGTGGTGCGCGGCGTGCTGGCGTTTGCAGGCGTGCAGTACATCCGTGTGGATGCGTTGCCGCGCCGCGCGCCGCTGCACTGGTCGAGCGACATGCACGGCGAACAGTTGTCGCTCTTCGACTGAAAACGCATACCTTTTGTTCAGATTGTGTCAATGATGGCGCTCCACCGGAATGCAATCCAGCCGTTTCGTTGTCATATACTCTCTCTTAGTTGCGATTCGTTAACCGGCGCTTACTTCAGAGGCTTACTATAATAGCCTCAAGCGAATCTCCGTATTCTGCACTGGAAGTTCTGCCGCGCCGATCCGCGCCAGAGAACGAAAGCAGCTGGCGTCAGCGTTGACGGACGTGCGTCTGTCAGGATTCGTGCGCCCTGCAATTGCCGCCAGCGTATGCATGAATTGTCGATTGCTCATAGTCTGGTCGAGATCGCCGAAGAAGCGGCGGCAAGGGCGGGCGTCACGCGGGTTACGGTAGTGCATCTTCGGCTGGGGGTGCTGTCGGGAGTGGTGCGCGACGCGCTCCTTTTCGGATTTGATGTCGCCACTGCCGGCACACGACTGGAAGGGGCGCGGCTGGAGATCGAAGATGTGCCATTGCAGGCATACTGCGCTGGCTGCGACGCGGTGGTGACCTTGCCCAATCCGCAGCGGTTTCGTTGCCCGCAGTGCGACGCGCCGTGCGGACGCATTGTGACGGGACAGGAGATTGAACTGACGGCGCTGGAATATGAAGAGGATGCGCCGGAAGCCACAGCGTCGTGACGATCTGGCGCTGGCATTATCGCGAAAGACAACGGCGCCCGTAGCGATAGAGCCGACTGATACGGGATCATCCCGAAGGAGGCGCTATGGCGCATCTATCGCTTCGCCCACAACCGCTCGGCATCTTCCCCGCACCGGCGGGGTATCTGGTGATCCCGCCTGTTACTGGCGCCGAAGAGGTCTGCGCGACGCTGCTCGCCGGGCAGACGCCGGGACATGTGCCTGATGCGCTCCGTTTTTATATCCTGGCGCTGGCAGACGACCGTCGGGGCGCCTGGCGCGCTCTGATGCACGATTCCTCTCCCGAGGCGCACTACAATCGCTTTGTGTTGCACAGCGACCCGGATGTGTACCCGGCGCTGCGCCGGCAGTTGCACGGCGATCTGGCCGCTCTGCTCGACCTTGTTGCATATATGGGCGGTTTGCGCGGCTCGCCGCCTGATGCGGATGCGTTGAGCGGCGAAATCGCGGCGTGCGTCCTCCCGGCGCATGCCGCAGATGCGCTTGCCCGCCAGCAGTACGATGCCGCCATTGCTGCGATCCAACGAGCAGTCGAAGAAGTCCGGCATATTTCACCATTGTTTGCGGCACAACTCCTGGATCGCCTGGCAACGCTCTACGCCAGCGTCAGCCGCCCGGTGGCGGCGCTTCAGGCGCTGCGCGATGCCGTGAAACTGACCGGCGGGAGTCGTCGTATCGATCTGCGTGCGTATCTGGCGTTGCGATTGGGCATGCTATGCCAGGACCTTGCCAGCGGGCAGCGTGCGTTGTTGATGGAGGCGAACGAGTGTTTCCAGGAAACGCTGCGCTGCTGTTCAATCGAGTGCGCGCCCGACCTCTACGCACAGGCGCATTACCGGATGGCGCTGACGATCCTGGCGCTTGCGCCAGCCGGCAACGGCGATCAGGCGCTGCGCGAACGGGCGATCCAGTCGTTGCGTGAGTCGCTCCGGGTCTACACCTGCGACACTCACTACGAGCAGTGGCTCAACGCGCAGGTCGCGCTTGCCAACGCCCTGCGCATTTCGTCTGCTTCGTCACCTGCCGATCATCTGATCGAAGCAGTGCGTTTGTACGATGAGGCGCTGGCAAGCCGTGATCAGGAGTGCGACCCGCTTTGGTACGGGCGCCTGCTGGCGAGTCAGGGAAATACGCTGTTCCACCTTGGTGATTTTGCCCGCGCCCGCGACCGCCTGATCCGCGCGCGCGCGATCTTTGTCGCCAACCGCGACTATGGCGCTGCGGCGCTGCTCGACGAGGCGCTGGTCGAGATTGAGAGCCAGGGGTTAGGAGTTAGGAGTTAGGAGTTAGGAATCCTCTGGGCGTGACCGTCACCTCGCCCGCGTCCCGGCGATGCGCCCGCGCCGTCGCGCTGCGCAAGACACCCACAGGTTGCCCGCAG
>DAOTWI010000212.1:0-7777 GCA_034436075.1 Roseiflexus sp. | reverse complement strand
CTGGCGACAAAAAACAAGGGATCAAGCTTGTTGCGCCCGCGCGCGCCGATGAGCGCGCCGGCGAGATTAAATTCGTCGACATGCCGCGCGAGAAAAGCCCGCGGCTCGATGTGCTCGTGCTGAACCCACCCTCACCCGATGGCGACCTGTTCCTGCGCGACATTGCGCGCGTCGGGCGCCGCACCCGCGACGGCATCATCTGGCCCCAGACGGCGCTGGCGCAGATTGGCGCGGTCGTGCAGCAGGCAGGGTATACCGTTGATGTGGTCGATGCCATCGGGCTCGAAATGTCGTGGGAAGATTTCGAGCGCTACATGTACAAACACAAGCCGCGCTACATGATCATCCACGCCACGGCGCCGACCCTCACCAACGACATGCGCACCACCTTCGTCGGCAAGGCGGTCGGCACGATCTCAATGGCGATCGGCACGCACGTGACGCCAATGAGCCGCGAGACCCTCGAATCGTACCCGACGCTCGACATTGTGATCCGCGGCGAGCCGGAAATGACCATTCTCGACGTCATTCAGACGATTGATCGCCAGGTGGAACTCGAGAAAGCCACCGAAACCGTGCCGGTCGGCAACCCCGATCTGACGTCGCCGTGGCGCAAATTGCCGTTCCCGGACGCATCGTACCTGACGACCCGCGGGCGCTTCCTGGGGGTGTACCCGCAGGTCATTGCGCGCGCCGTGCGCGAAACGCGCGGCATCGCCTTCCGCAACGAGCACGGCGAAGTCCAGATCAATCCTGACCGTCCGTTCATCGAGAACCTGGACAGCCTGCCGCTGCCGTTGCACCACATGCTGCCCTGGAAGAAGTACAAAGTCCCGATTGTCGGCGGGCCATACACATTCGTGCTGACGAGCCGCGGCTGCCCGGCGGGTTGCCGCTACTGCATCAAGCACGTGACCTACCAGGCGAGCGTGCGCCACCGCAGCCCGCAGCACGTGCTCGAAGAGATGTACATGCTCAAAGAGATGGGCATGCACCACATCCACTTCGAGGCCGACCTGTTCACCGTCAAGAAAGAGTTCGTCTACGACCTGTGCAACGCGATCATTAAGGACGGCATCAAACTCCAGTGGTCGTGCAACAGCCGCGTTGACTTCGTGGACGCCGAGGAACTGGCGCTGATGAAGAAAGCCGGATGCTTCATGATCGCCTGGGGTCTGGAGAGCGGCAGCGAGGCGGTGCTGAAGCGCGCCCGCAAAGGCACGACGGTCAAGCGCATCGAGGAGACAATCGCCGCCAGTCGCAAGGTCGGCATCAAGAACTGGGGCTACTTCATCATCGGGTTGCCCGGCGAGACGGTCGAGACCATCCAGCAGACGATTGCGCTCTCGAAGCGACTGCCGCTGGACATCGCCCTGTTCCACATCGCCACGCCGTACCCCGGCACCCCCTTCTACTACGAAGCGGTCGAGAACGGCTGGATCCAGATGGATCGCTGGGAAGACTACGACATGTACAACCACACGGTGCTGAACTACCCGCACCTGAGCTCGAAGGACCTAGAGTGCTGGGCGAAGCGCGCCGCGCGCGAGTGGTCGCTGCGCCCCGGACCGATTGTGACCTTCCTCAAGGCGGCGAGCAACCGCGAGACGCTCGGGCACCTGTGGAAGATCGGAACGAACCACATCCGCTGGATGAGCGGCAGCTTGACAGGCAGCGGGGCGTAGGCGTCAAGAAGCCAGCAGGAGCGATTGGCGCGGCGCGGAGGGGTATGTTCTCCGCGCCGCGTTTTTTGATTTCGGGTCTGGGCACGATAGGAACCTTTCTCTGCAACTTGCAGAATTGTCATCACCCAGCGCCAGGGAACTTCATTATCACTTCATAGGGATGCGTGATGATCCGAAGTAGGCAGAGAAAGCCCTATTCACTGGACGAAACAAACGACCGTCTTGCAGATGCGCCTCGCATTGTGGCAACGCTTCAAAGTCTTTTGTACGCAATGGAACTGCTCCAGCGGCATACCGGCATCGTGAAGGGTCAGGGCGGATGACGACACACGCAACAGCAGGCGTACTCCCGAAGACCAGCGTTACCACACAAACCGCGACACTCAGCCGCATCACCGCGATCGACGCACTGCGCGGCGTGGCGCTGACGCTCATGGCATTGACCCACGCTGCGTTTTTCATTGGCGTTGGGATGCAGGCCGAGTCGTATGGCGGGCAGCCGGTCTTTCTGCAAAGCCCGCCGTACTGGCTCTCCGGGTTGCTCACCACACTGGCGTCGCCGATCTTCTTCTGCCTGGCAGGCGTCAGCCTGGCGCTGCTCGAACAGTCGCGCGTGCGCAAGGGCGCGTCGAGTTGGGATGTCAGTCGCTTCATTCTGGCGCGCGCTGGCGTAATTATGGCGCTCGACCTGACGATCTGCGCCTGGCTGTGGCTGGGGAAGATGCCGTACATCCACGTGCTCACGGCGATGGGGCTGGGAATGATTGTCCTGGCAGCCTTGCGCCTGTTGCCGGCGCGCGCCATCCTGGCGGTCGCCGTTGCGACGCTGCTGGCGCATCAGGGGATTATCGAAGTGTTGCGCCCGCAACTCGAAGCAGGCGCGCCGCAGAGTCTGGCGCAGGCGCTGTTCCTGACCTATAGCTACGAGACGCAGCCGCCGGTCGGGTTCCCGCTGCTGGGGTGGGGTCCGGTGATGTGGCTGGGGTTTGTGCTGGGACGGAATCTGAGCCAGCCGATGCTGCGGCAGCCGCGTACCTGGGTGGGGATCGGCGCGGGATTGCTGGCGCTGTGGCTGGTGCTGCGCCTGCTCGGCGGCTACGGCGACCTCGGAGCGTATCGTGCTGGCGATCCGCTTGCGCAGTTCCTGGTAATGAGCAAGGCGCCGCCGAGCCTCAGTTACCTGGCGTTCAAACTGGGGATCGCGGCGCTGATCTATGCTGCACTGCTTGCCTTTCCAGCGATGGTCGAAACCGGTCTATTGCGGGTGCTGACGCTGATCGGGCAGACGTCGCTCTTCTTCTATGTGATGCACATCGTCGTGTACCACCTGCTGGCGCAGGCGTTCTTCGCCATCGACACGCCTGCGCTGCCGGGCATTGTGTATGGCTACGCCCTGTGGGCGCTAGGGATGCTGGCGCTTCTTCCGCTCTGCGGGCGCTACCGCGCGTTGCGAAAGCGGCACCCGGAGAGTGTGTTGAGGTATTTGTAGGTGGAAACGAGGTTCGAGCATGCGCGTACTAGTAGTTGCAACGAACGCAACGTCGCCAGGCCTCAGCGACGAGGTATGCGCCGGACGGCATCAGCGGGTCGATTACCTGGAGCTGGCGCAGCGGTTTGGCACAGTGCAGCACGACTACAACGCGCTGCGTCAGTCTCGCCTGCTACGATGCCTGGAGGATTTTGCCCGGCTTGATGTTCTTCAGGCGGCAAATGTGGCGCGTCTGGTGAAACGTGGCGGCTACGACGCGGTGGTGAGCCTCTCTGAGCGGGTGGGGATACCGCTGGCGCTCATGCTCGACCGGCGCATCCGTCACCTGGTTATTTTTCATCACGGCATGTCCCGCCAGAAGTTGCGCCTGATTAGAGCGTTGAAGTTGCAGCGGCGCTGGGATACCATTGCAGCCATCAGTCGCGCCGAGGCTGAGGGGATGCGAAAGGCGCTCGGTCTTGACGAGCAACGTGTGGTTGCGCTCCATACGCCCGTCGATGTCGATTTTTACAAGCCATCACAGCCGTCCACCGGTTGTGAAGCGTTCATCCAGAGTCTAGGGCTGTCACACCGTGACTATCCGACGCTCATTCGTGCCATGCGACGATTGCCGCACATTCCCTGTCATTTGCGCGTGGGCAGTACGTGGGTGACGCGGCGCGCCGGTCATGAGAAAGAAACACTGCCGCCGAATATCGCCCTGCAACCGTTCGTTCATCCCGGTGTTTTGCGGCGGTGTTATGAGGAAAGCCGATTTATCATTGTCCCCATTCAGGCATCGACGCAGTGGAGTGCCGGGTGCACTTCGGTGCAGGCGGCGCAGGCAATGGGGAAGCCAGTTGTGGCAACCCGTCGCCCTGGTTTGAGCGAATATCTCATCGACGGGGAAACTGGCGTGCTTGTCGAGCCGGGCGATGATCGAGGGATGGCAGAGGCGATTGAGTCCTTGTGGCGAGACCCGCAGCGCGTCGTGCGGATGGGGCGCAGAGCGCGCGAGTGGATAGCGATCAACCATTCGCTCGATCAGTGGCTCGACCGCGTGGAGGCGCTGGTTGAGCAGGCGGTTTGTTCCACTTCACACCGTCAAGCAAATAACATATAACATATTTCCGACGAGTGCCTGAGTTAATTTGCCTATTGCATGCGATGATGATCGCTTAGGGATTTGCCAAAGTACACATACGGATGCACCCCGGACAGGCGTAATGTTGTTTGGGATGCCACAAGTCAATATACAGAAAAAGCCCGGCTAATCCTTTTGGCCTCTCCTGGGCGCATCGGTTGCAAAATTGTCATATCGCCTCGCGTGAAGGTTTCATCGGGGTGTCACCGGGGCGTGCCACGATAACTGCGGGCTAAATGCGCACCATTGCTCGTGGGTTGGAGGATCTGCAGATCGCACGAGCTTCCGATAGCGGTTGTTCTCGCTCCAGTGCCGACTCGCGCAATCCTGGCGGTTGCCAGTGCTGATTGAAACGGGGCTGCTTGCTGATTGGACGTCTATGAACCACCTCGCCACAACCGTCCTGCGCAACTCCGTCTTCGGCATGGCGGCGCACATTGCAATGAAGCTGCTGTCGTTCGCCTTTTCGGTGCTGATCATTCGTAACCTGGGGGCGACTGATTTTGGACAGTATGCCGCCGTACTCGGCTTCGGCAGCGTCTTTCTGTTCATCGCCGACCTGGGACTCAGCCCATATACCGTGCGCGAAGTGGCGCGCCTGCGCGATCAACCCGATGGGAAAAAGCGCATTCAGGCGTTGTATGCCGATGTCCTGACCCTGCGTCTGATTCTGTCAGTGATCGCAGGTATTCTGGTGGTCAGCGCCGCCATCCTGACCGGACGACCGCTGCTGATGATCGGCGCGATTGCGATCAACTCGTTGACTGTGCTGATCTACGCGGTCCATGGCAGCAGTGAAGCGGTGTTGTCGGGGTATGAACGGCTCGACCTGGTATCGGGCATGCAGGTTGTCAATCAACTCGCGTTCGTGACGATTGGCGGTCTGGCGCTCTGGTTGGGGTTTGGATACTACGGGCTGATCATCGCCACAATGATCGGCGTCACCCTGATGACGACGCTGGTGGTGCGCGCTGTTTTGCGTCTTGGCGTGCGTCCTGGCCGCGTCACCTGGCGGCGCTGGCTGCCGCTGCTCCGCGCCGCGTTTCCGTTCGGCGTCATTGGTCTGACGCTTGGCATTTCATATCGCTTTGACACCGTACTGCTCAACATCTACAGCGGCGATACCGTCACCGGACATTACAACGCAGCATACAACCTGATCTTCGCGCTGGTGACGCTATCGAATGTGCTCAACACTGCGCTATACCCGTCGCTGTCGCGGCAATCGATAACAGCGCCGGAGACGCTGCCGCTGGTGTATGAACGGGTGTTGCGCTACCTGATGCTGGTGGCGTTGCCCATCGCCGTTGGCGGCTTCATCGTCGCCGCGCCGTTGATTGGGCTGTTGTTCGGGGCGGATTACGCGCCCGCAGCGCCGTTGTTCGCCATCCTGATCTGGGTGCTGCCGTTGATGTTTCTTTCCGAATTTCTTGGCTACGTCGTCGTCATTGCCGGACGCGAGGCGCTGGTGGCGCGGTCGATTGTTGTCAGCAGCAGCGTCAATGTCGTCGCCAATCTGATCTTTATTCCGATCTACGGCGTGTTGGCGGCAGCGGTGATTACTGTCATCACCGAAGCGGTGCTGGTTATTCAGTATGTCTGGCTGTTGCGCGACCTGCTGGGTCGGATGCGATGGAGCGCCTTTCTCCGCTCCGCGCTGGCGATCGTTGCAATGGCGGCGCTGGTCTATCTGACGCGCGGCCTGCCGGTGCTGGCGACGATTGCCCTCGGCGGCGCGCTCTACGGCGGGTTGTTGCTGGCGATGCGCGTTGTCGGACCAGACGAGGCGGCATTTGTGCGCGGTATTCTGGCGGCGCGGCGTGCGCCAGCGGAAGGGCATTCGTGAGGCGTCTGGAGACAATATGAATATCATCCTGCCGGTGCATCATTTTCTGCCGCGCTATACCGCTGGCGCCGAGCTTTACACCTATCGCCTGGCGCGCTGGCTGCGCCGCCACGGACACACGGTGGAAGTCGTCGCTGTCGAGTCGGTCGAGCACGAGCAACCAGGCGTCCTCGACGTGACATTGGACACGTTCGATGGCATTCCGGTGCATCGGTTGCATTTCAATTGGAACGCGGGGGAGCGATATTGGGAATACGATCATCCGCTCATTGGCGAATGGTTTGAACGCTATCTCGAACAGACGCGCCCCGATCTGGTGCATTTTCAGGCCGGCTATCTGATGGGTGTTGCGCCGTTGCGCGCTGCTGTCGCCGCTGGTGTGCCGACAGTATTGACGCTGCACGATTACTGGTTCATCTGTCCGCGCTGGACGCTGCTGCGCGGCGATGGCGCGCTGTGCCGCGCTGTTCCCGACGATCCCGCCGAGTGCGCCTGGTGCCTGCGCCTCGACCAGCGCCGCTTCCGCCTGCCGGAGCAGGCGACCGGCGGCAGGTTCGGGCAGATTATGCGACGTGCTGGCTTTGATCCGGGATATGAGCATATCGCAGCGCGCCGCAGGGCGCTGCTGCCCGCGCTGGCGTTGCCGGACGCGGTCATTGCTCCTTCGCGTTTCCTGGCGGATCAGGTGCGCGCTTACGTGCCGCCAGAACGCCTGCACGTCTTACGGCTCGGTCTTGACCTGACGAGGTTTTCCGGCATCCAGCGCCACGATAAGCGCCAGGCGCTGCGAATTGGTTTTATTGGACAGATCGCGCCGCACAAAGGTGTCCATCTCCTTATTGCAGCGTTCCAGCGATTACAGGCGCGAACCCGGCGCATCGAATTGCACGTTTACGGCGGGCTGACCGCAAACCCTGAATATGTCACCAGGCTGCGCCGCCTGGCGGGGAAGGATACACGCATCCATTTCCATGGAAGAATCGAAAATACGTCCGTCCCGGCAACGCTGGCCAGTTTTGATGTGGCGGTGGTTCCATCGACGTGGTACGAAAACTCACCGTTAGCAATTCTGGAAGCGCACGCTGCCGGCACGCCGGTGGTGACTGCCGACATCGGCGGCATGGCGGTGCTAGTGCGCGACGGCGTTGATGGGCTGCACTTCCGCTTCAACGACGCCGCCGACCTGGCGCGCGTCTTGCAACGCCTGATCGATGAACCTGATCTGCTGCCACTTCTGCGATCCGGCATTCAGAAACCGCGCAGCATCGATGACGAGATGGTTCAGATTCTTGCGATCTACCATGATGCCATTACACGACATGCTGCTCGTGGAATACACGCTCCGCTATCCGCATTGTAGCCCGGCGACTGAAGTCGCGGGCTACAGTTGCGAAGCCCGCCTGCGCGGGCTGGACCAGGCGATACCGGATGATTTGCGCAAAAAAGGTTGACGCAAGGGCGTGAAGTCGCAAAGGTGGGTAGTATTGATTGCGAGACTTTACGTCTGCGCGTCAATCTTGCTGCAGGAATGGTAAAATGTCTCTTCGAGTCCTGATCATCATCCTCTGCTACAACGGCATCGCCGATACGCTCGCGTGTCTCGCGTCGTTGCAGCAGGTCGAGTATCCATCGTT
>DAOTWI010000211.1:0-11038 GCA_034436075.1 Roseiflexus sp. | reverse complement strand
CAGTTCTCAGTTCTCAGTTCTCAGTTCTCAGTTCTCAGTTCTCAGTTCTCAGTTCTCAGTTCTCAGTTCTTATTGACAACATTCCCCTCTTAATCTATACTCTGCTTAATCGTTTCACCGCTTAATCGTTTCACCATGCAGGCGACAATCAAACAGGTTGCACAGCGGGCAGGCGTCTCCGTCGCCACCGTCTCATATGTCCTCAATGGCACAGGCGCAGTGACCGACGAGACGCGGCAACGCGTGCTCGACGCCGTTGCAGAACTCGACTATCAGCCCCGGTATGCTGCGCGCAGCATGCGTGGGCGGAGCCATACCCTGGGGGTGACTCTTCCGTCGCGCCCGGGACGCCTGGCAGAACCGGCGCTGGCGGAGGTGGTGTCTGGTCTGGCAGACGCCGCGGCGTTGCGCGGGTACTTCCTGCTCCTGGCAACCGCCGGCGCGGGGCAGGACGAGACGGAGTTGTGCCTGAGTCTGGCGCGCACCCGACGGGTCGATGGTCTGGTTCTGCTCGATATGCTGGTGAATGATCCGCGCGCACAGGCGCTGGCGGCTGCTGGTATTCCCCATGTGTGCGCCGGTCCTCCGCCTGCCGGGGTCGATAGCCCGTCGGTCGTCATTGATGTGCGTACCGCCGCCATTGATGCCACCCGGCACCTCCTCAGCCTGGGGCATCGCCGGATTGGTCTGATCCAGTCGCCCTCCGAACTGGCAGTGAGTGAACCTGTCGTTGAAGGGTATCGACAGGCGTTGATTGATGGAGGATTGCGATTCGATCCGGCGCTGGTCGTCGAATCGGGTCGCACCGAGGAGGACGGCTACCAGGCGATGACCGAGTTGCTGGCGGCTTCTAGACCGCCGACAGCCGTGTTCGCGGGGAGCGATGAACTGGCGTTCGGCGCCATGCATGCGCTCAACGATGCGCGTCTGATTGTCGGGCGTGATGTGGCGCTGGTTGGTTTCGATGATCTGCCGCTTGCTGCGCACGTCAACCCGCCGCTGACAACCATGCGCCAGCCGCGGCGCGCTCAGGGTCAGCAACTGGCGGTTCTGCTCGATGACGCCATTCGGAAGCGAAGCACTGCGTTGCGTGCGGTGACACTGCATGCGCGCCTGATCATTCGCGGGTCAAGCGGTCTGGCGCCGTGTGGAACATAGAACGTGAATTGAAGCAAAGGAGCATGCACCACTATGGCTTCGATCAAGTACGACCACGTCTGGAAACGCTTTGGCGATTTCGCTGCGCTCAAGGACCTCACGCTCGACATCGCCGATCAGGAGTTCCTGGTGCTGGTAGGACCGTCGGGATGCGGCAAGACGACGGCGCTGCGCTGCCTCGCCGGTCTGGAAGAGGTGTCGGATGGCGCGATTATGATCGGCGATCGGGTCGTGAATGATGTTCCGCCGAAAGACCGCGACATCGCTATGGTGTTCCAGAGTTACGCGCTCTACCCCCACATGAGTGTGTACGAAAATATGGCGTTCGGCTTGAAATTGCGCCGCACGCCCAAAGCGATCATTGACCAACGGGTTAAAGAGGCGGCGGAAATGCTCGATATCGGGCATCTGCTGGATCGCAAGCCGAAGGCGCTCTCTGGCGGTCAGCGCCAGCGTGTGGCGCTTGGTCGCGCGATTGTGCGGCATCCGTCGGTCTTCCTCATGGACGAGCCGTTGTCGAACCTCGACGCCAAACTGCGCGTGCAGACGCGCGCGGAGATTTCGAAGCTGCATCAACGCCTGAAAACGACGTTTATCTACGTCACCCACGATCAGACCGAAGCCATGACGATGGGAACGCGCATCGCCGTGATGCGCGATGGCGTGCTCCAGCAACTCGATACTCCCCAGAACCTGTACGATCACCCGGCGAACATGTTCGTCGCCGGGTTTATTGGGTCGCCCTCGATGAACTTCTTCGAGGCGACCCTGGTTCGCGGCGATGGGCAGGTGCTGGTCGATTTCGGTCCGTTCGCGTTGCCGGTGCCTCCGTCGCGCGTCGAGGCTATCGCCGATCATATCGGGATGCCGATCTTCTTCGGCATTCGCCCTGAAGATATTCACGACTCGCACTACGTCCCGCGCGGCGTCGACGAGTCTGCCCGTCTGATGACGATGGTCAACGTGGTTGAGCCGCTTGGCTCGGAAGTGTACGCGTACGTGGAAAATGGCGGCAGGGAGATGGTTGCGCGTCTCGATCCGCGCACTGGAGCGCGCACTGGTGAAATGTTCGAGGTCGTCATCGATATGACCAAAATGCACATCTTCGACCGCGATACCGAACGGGCGCTCATCTAACAGGACGTATGCGGTGGCGCATGTTCTGGCTTCGCCAGAGCCTGCGCCAGCGTGGCGCTCCCATCAAGGTGGTGTGGTGCAGCGGCTTTGCCGCCGCACCACACCACCAAAGAAGACAAGCACCGCTCTGACGAAGGCAAAAAGAGCTGTCACGCGGCTCGTCCGTGAGGCGACCGCGTAAGTCTTGTCGTTTAATCAGACAAGGAATTGACGTGCAACCTGATCTCCGCGCCCTGGCGCAGCTCGATTTCGGGTATCTGACGACGATCGGACGGGTGACGGGCCGGCTGCATACCATCGAAATCTGGTTTGTGCTGCATGAGCGCACGGTGTACATGCTGGCGGGCGACCATGCATCGGATTGGGTGAAGAATGCGCGCCGCACGCCAGCCGTGACCATGACCATCGGCGGTTCGGCGTTTGCAGGCACGGCGCGCGTTGTGGATCAGCCCGAAGAGGATGCGCTGGCGCGCCGCCTGATCCTTGCCAAGTACCAGCCAGGTTATGGCGAGGACCTCTCCGACTGGGGACGCACCGCGCTTGCCGTGGCGGTCGATCTGATCTGATGCCTGGACACAGGACGCAGTGCAGGACAGGGATTGTTCTGCGCTGCGTCTTGGGTTGGCCCGCACCACCTCTGCGACGTCAGCAATTCGGCGTCCAGAACGACTCCGGCCCGGTGCAGCGCTGCTGATCGCGCGGCGTCTGCTCCGGTCCCGGGTTACCCGCCGCCCCGCCAAGGTTCGTCGGTCCGCCAAGCGTCTGGATAGGCGCAGTCGCCGGTGCGGCGCTTCCAGGCGTCGCGCCGCGGTTTGCCACGTCGAATGTCACAATCACCAGTTGATTGCTGTCGACCCCCTGGACGCTGACGCGATAGCGCCCGGCGGCGAGAACGACCCCCAGATCGACATCGACGCTGAACGCGCCGCTGCCATCAACGTTCAGTTCCGCCATGCCGAGCACGTCGCCATTCGGAAAGGTCATCCAGATGCCAACCCGCTCATCCGGCGCGTAGCCGGATCCGGTGACCCGCACAATGTCGGCAGCGCCTGTGCGATCAATGAACGTCACTGCGGCGCGCGCGGTTGCGGCGGTTGTGAGCGCGTCAAATCCCGGCTGGTTGCCGACATTCGATACAATGATCTCCGGCGCGGGTCCGGCTGGATTGCTCACCGGCGCTGGCTGGAAACTTCCCGGCGTGACGTCGAAACTGGCGATCTGCAATCGTCCGCTGGAGACTCCCTTAGCTGTGATGCTGTAGCGCCCCGTCGGCAGACGCTCATCAAGGTCGATAACCACGAAGAAGTCGCCATTGCCATCAGCCACCTGCGTCGGAAGACTGCGCACAGCATTATTCGGCAGCGTCATCCACAAGCCGACATACTCGCCTGGAGCGAAGAGCGCTCCGGTAATGGCAACGCCGCCGTTCTGCCGCGTTGACGCCTGCGCCGGGAAAGCGACGCGCAGTTGCGCCCACCCGCTTGGCGTCGAGGAACGCGCCCGCAGTTCAAACGGCGCAAAGACCTGATACCCGCTGAAGGTTCCCAGCGCAGTGAAAGTGTATCTGCCAGTTTGATGCACATTCGTGAAGATGAAGGACGACTGGAAGTTGCCGATATCGCTGGCGACCTGCTGCGGATAGTCGAGGACTGTGCCATCCGGTTGCGTGATCCAGATCGAAATGACTTCGTTGGGGAAAAAGTTTGCGCCGTGAATGTTGATCAGATCATCGTGAAATGCGAAGGCGTTGAAGGTGCCGTTGTTCCACACCGCCAGACGCGCCGGGCTCGCCGCTGGCGGCGGACCGGTGCGCGGCGTCACCACCAGATAGCCGACGGCCGTTTGCCGGCTGCCCTGTCCTACGGCGGTCAACCGGTAGCAGCCATAGGGCCATTTGTTCGTCACCGGAAACTCAAAGTAGAGGTCGCCGGCGACATCGGCGCGGTAGGGCGGCAACGCGAAATGCGGCGGCAGATCGACCACGCCGTCGAGCAATCGCGTATCGTCAGGGCTGAAGATGCGCCCGTCAGGGAATTGAAAACTGATCGTCACCCCTTCCTGATCGAGAAAGCCGTGCAACTCGGAACCGAATATGCTGCCTTGAAACGTTGCGGGCGCCGATTGGCCGGTGATCGAACACACGGCAGTTGTCGGGCCGCGCACGATATACACGGCGGCGGCGCTGGTGCGATAGGCAAAGAAGACCACAGTCAATCCGACCGCGCACGCAAGCAGTACGACCATTCGATAGGCAAAAGCGCGTGATTTCATGGCGGAAACTCCGTCTGTTCAAATCCTGCGAGTCCGTAGCATCCCGTCCTCGACCCTCCAGCGCCGCACCCCGGTCCTGTCGCTCGACGCGCGTTCGGCGGGTTCTCGGTTCCCGGTTCTCAGTTCTCAGTTCTCGGTTCTCGGTTCTCGGTTCTGTCTACAAGCCTAAAGAAATCAGCGCGATACTACCTAGGCGCTTATATGACAGCCAGATGACAGGTTCCTCTCAAAATGGTTGTGATGACCTGATATGATGCTGAACATACGACATGGCATCGAACTGTACGCCAGGAGTTGCGGCTCTCTGCGGATCGTTTCTCATACTTCTCAATACTGCTGCGTCGTGCTACAATTGTCGCGAGCGTGCATGCGGCGTTTCGTGAGGATATGTGCCGTATGCAGCTCTCCGCGTATCGTCTGTGCCACGCAGAAAGGTCCTTATCAATGCACTGCTTACGCCGCTTCGCTCTGGTTGGGATCATGGCGCTCGCGCTGACCGGATGCAGCGTCTCTATCGGCACAAATCCAACTGCCACCCCCGAACCCCGTCCGACCTCCACGCCCCGCCCGACCTCCACGCCCCGCCCGACCTCCACGCCCCTGCCAACTGCTGCGCCGACTGTTGCGCCGACCATCGCACCCACAACGCCGTCGGGATCGACCGGGACAGGCGGTGGAACGCTGGCGCCGGTGACGATTGATCGGCTAGAAACATTCGAACATCCGGCTGGTCTGTTCAGCATTGATGTGCCAGCAGGCTGGAAACTGGAGCAAAACGCGAATGAGACCAATCTGCTCTATATATGGACGGATGCCGCTGAAAACGCACTGATCATCCTCAACATCGCCGAGACGCAGGAGGCGCTGACGCAGGACGACCTGGTCGAGCGCGCCACCACATTTGTCAACATCTTCAAAGATGAGAAAGACTTCTCGATGGATCCGCCGGAAAAACTGCGCAGCGGCGGCGTGCAGATTATCTGGAGTTATACGGCGGAGGCGAGCGGCGGCGTTGAAGCCCCGTTGCTGGCGAACACGTTCGTCTACCGCGATGTGGATAAGGTGTCGCTGTTGACGTTTGGCATCCCCACGGAACAGTTTGATGACCTTAAGTCCTCGCTCGACGCCATTTTGCAATCCTATATCATCGACCCGGCGGTTCCGCTGTCGGGCGACACGTCGGATCAACGGTTCGCATTCGATTTCACGCGCGACGAAGGCAAATGGGTGACGGATGCCTCGAACGATCTTCGGGTGGCTATCGAGGACGGAGTCTACCGGATTACCCTGATCGCCAACGACATCTATTATCTGACGGCGCCGGATGTCACCCGGGCCAATGACCTGGAAGTGAGCGCGGATGTCTTGATCCAGGGCAATTCACGCGCTGGCGTTGCAGTGCGCTACGGCGCTGGCAGCCCGAATACTACGCGGAATTACTATACGTGCTGGATTGACGGCGGCAATCAGTATGGATGCTTTGTCTCGGTCAATGATCGCTGGACGACGTTGCGTGAGCCGATCAGTAATCCGGCGATCAAGCCGGGGACGGTCAATCGCGTGTCGCTGAAAGCGCAGGGGAATCGTATCATCTTCAGCGTGAACGGCGTTGAGGTGCAAACCTTTACCGATACCCGCGTCACCAATGGACAGGCAGCCCTCTATCTGGAAAACTTCAGCACGGAAGCGGGCGCCGAGTTTGACAATGTGATGGTCACGCTCTTAAGGTAGCCACTACCACAATTGCTCACTGACCCTGAATCCTGGAAGGCGCGCGGTTGCTGCATCGCGCGCTTTCATTTATAATAGGTGTTCGATGGACGCGCCTGTGAACGCAAGGCTCCAGGAGAACGATATGAGCCAGCTGGGCGAGCGGCTGCGCGCAGCTCGCGAAAGCCAGGGCATCAGCCTCTCACAGGCTGCTGCTGAAACCCGCATCCTGCAGCGGTACCTTGTCGCGCTCGAGGACGGCGATTATCAGAATCTTCCCGGCGATGTGTATGTGCGCGGCTTTATTCGCAACTATGCCGCGTTCCTCGGTCTATCGGCGGATGAATTAATCGACCTGTACCGCTACGAACGCGGTCGTACCGACCCGATCCGTATCGTTCCGGCGACATCCAATCCGCGTGTACACGGATGTATTGCGCCGAGCCTGGTCGGCGTCTTCTTCGTTGTTCTGGCGCTGGTGGGGGTGACATACCTGGTGTTGAGCGCCACGAACCGGATTGGCGAAAATGCGCAATTCGCAGCCATTCCAACGGTGACCATGCCTCCCGTTCCAAGCCCGTTGCCGACGGCGCCGCCAGAAGCGACGTCAGCGCCATTGCTCGCTGCAACACCGACAGTCGCTGTGGCGGGAGGGGAGGTTGAACCATCGCCGACGCGCGAGCCAGAGGCGCCGATCGTGCTGGAAGTGCGGATCGATCCGGGTGATAATCCTGGTTCGTGGCTGGAAATCAAAACCGACGGCGAATCGGTCTTTCGGCGGGTGCTGGCGCCGGGCCGTTCGGTGCGCTTTACTGCCCGCCGGTCGGTGTCGGTGCGCGCTGGCAATGCAGCGGTTGTAACGGTGGTCATTAATGATCAGGAACGCCGCCTCGGCGACCGCCCCGGCGAGGTGGTGACCTTTGAGTGGCCGCCGTAAGCGGAAGGATATTCGATGCCTGCTGAAAGCACATTCGATATCGTCTCCGATTTCGATCGCCAGGAACTGGTCAACGCTGTCGATCAGGCGCGGCGTGATGTGACGACGCGCTATGATCTGAAAGATACGAAAACAGAGATTGTTCTGAGCGAGAAGGAACTGGCCATTACGACCGAATCGGAGATGCATCTTGCCGCAGTGCGCGATCTGGTGCAGACCAAAGCCCTGCGGCGCAATCTGTCGATTAAGATCTTCAAGTTCGGTCCGGTTCAGGAAGTGAGCGGCGGTCGGGTGCGTCAGGTTGCAACGTTGCAGCGCGGCATTCCCGAAGAGGCAGCCAAAAAACTGGCGAAACTCATCCGTGATCATTTTCCGAAGGTGCAACCGCGTATTCAGGGAGATGCATTGCGCGTTGGGAGTAAAAGCCGTGATGAGTTGCAGGCGGTGATTCGCCTGGTGAAGGAACGACAGGACGAATTTGATATTCCGCTTCAGTTTACCAATTATCGCTGAATGATGAAAGTTCATATTATTACCCTTGGCTGCCCCAAAAATCAGGTCGATAGCGAGGGGATGAGCAGCATTCTGGCGGCGCAGGGGCATACACTCGCAGAATGCGTCGATAGCGCCGATGTCGTGATCGTCAATACCTGCTCGTTTATCGCGGCGGCGCGCGATGAGACGCTGGCGGTGCTGCGTGATGTCGCTGCGCGCAAAACGCCTGGTCAGCGCCTGGTTGCCGCCGGTTGCATGGCGGAAAGCCATAGTGCGCTCGTCGCCGCCACGCCAGGAGTCGATGCGATCCTCGGCACACGTGAATGGATGCGTATCGGTGATGTTGTTGGCGCGTTTCAGCCTCCTGACTCTGCACCTGCACGCGAAATGATTCCGCTCACCAGCGCTGCCGCTCCTCTTCCGCACGATCTGAGCGCGCCGGGCGCCTATGCCGACTGGCGCACCGCGCCGATCCGCCGTCGCGCCAGCAGTCCTTCGGCGTATCTGAAGATTTCCGACGGCTGCAATCTGCGCTGCGCGTTCTGCACGATTCCGTCGTTCAAGGGCGATATGCGCTCCAAAGCCATGGGGGCGATCCTCGGCGAGGCGCAGGAACTGGCGGCGGCGGGCGTGAAGGAAATTGTGCTGGTGGCGCAGCACCTGACGGATTATGGGCGTGATCTGGGGTTGAAGGACGGACTGGCGATTCTGCTCGACGAACTCTGCGCCGTGTTGCCGGAGCATATCTGGGTGCGCCTGATGTACGCCTATCCGCACGGCATCAGTGAGCGCCTGATCGCAACCATGGCGCGCCATCCGCAGATCTGCCATTACCTGGACATGCCGCTCCAGCACGCGCACCCGGAAACGCTGCGCCGGATGCGCCGTCCGCCTGATACGGATCGCACCCGGCGCCTGATTGACGACCTGCGCGCGGCGATGCCTGACATCGCCCTGCGCTCGACGTTCATCGTCGGCTTTCCAGGCGAGACGAACGCCGAGTTTCGGGCGCTGCTGGCATTTCTCGAAGATGTCCAGTTCGATCGAGTCGGCGTGTTCCGTTATTCGCGCGAACCGGGGACGCCAGCAGCAACGCTGCCCGATCAGGTTGCGCCACGGATGATCGAGCGTCGCTGGCACGAGATCATGCAGCGCCAGCAGCGAATCTCGCGCCAGCGCAACCGGCGCTGGATCGGTCGCATGATGCGCGTGCTGGTGGAGGGTCAGGGGCAGACCGACGACGGGCGACTGGTGAGCGTCGGGCGCTCATTTCGTGATGCGCCGGAAGTCGATGGGCAGGTGCTGTTCTGGGGCATGGCGGAACCTGGCGCATTCGTCGATGTGCAGGTGACTCAGGCGCTCGATTATGACCTGTGGGGCGAGATCGCCAGTGTGTCGAAAGATGAAACGAGGATTGTGAATTACACAGAGCGCGCCGGGTAGGATGCTCTACTCCAATTCACAATCCTCATCTTCTCTTCAAGCGGCGATGCGCGACTGGATGGTCTGCTGGATGCGCCGCAGTTCCTTGGGGTTGCGCCGCGCGAGGTAGTCGATCATGTAGTCAATGGCGGTTGTGCTGTAGTCGTCGAGCAAGCCGTCGAGCACCTGCTGCACCACCATCGTGACGAAGTCCGACTCGGTGATCGCTGGTGTGTACACATACGCCAGCCCTTCGCGATGGCGGCGCAACACACCTTTTTCCGCAAGGCGGCTCATCGTCGTCATGACCGTGGTGTAGGCGATCTCACGTTGCTGCGACAGTTTGCGATGGACTTTCTTGACGGTGCTGCGCTCATCCTGCCAGATGATCTGCATAATGTCGGTTTCGAGCGGTCCGAGCACCTTGACGAGTCCATCCTTGGTCGGGCTGAAGCGAAAGCGCATATTCAGCGGCATCGACGCTACTCCTTTCGGTGGCGTTAGTGGCGCTACAGGCAGTGCCGACGAGCGCCGATAGGTGATTGACGATAGCGGGAGCGCTCTACTCAGATGCAGTGTACTAGCGCCGCGCGCAAACCTCAAGAGCAGCGGATTACCGACTGGTTACATAAGATTACGGCAGGATGACACCTATGAAGCACGCAGATGAGCGCATGGCAATCGAGACGGCGATGCGCGCGGCGTTCCCCCAGGCGGATGAGCGGGTAGCGCGATTCTACGCGATGCAGGAGTATCATCTGGGATGGCGCGATGAAGCATTGCGTCCCGCGTCATTCGATCCAGGCAAATTGTTGCGCCCGCGTCTCTGCCTGCTGAGTTGTCGCGCCGTCGGCGGCGATCCGCGTGATGCACTGCCGCTGGCAGCGGCGATTCAATTGATCCATGACTTCTCGCTGATCCACGATGATATTCAGGATCAGAGCGATACCCGGCGCGGTCGCCCAACGGTGTGGAAACTGTGGGGCATGGCGCAGGGGATCAACACCGGTGATGGGATGTTTACTGTTGCGCATCTGGCGCTCCATCGTCTGGCGCTGACCAACCTGCCGGCAACGACGATCCTCGATGTGCTGCGACGTTTCGATGAAACGATTCTGACCATCTGTGAAGGGCAGTTTCTCGATCTGAGCTATGAGGGGAATCTTCAGATCGACGAGAGTGCGTACCTGGCGATGATTGAACGCAAGACGGCGGCGCTGATCGCTGCATCGGCGGAACTCGGCGCGCTTGTTGGCGGCGCCGATGAAGCAACGATCCAGGCGCTGTTCGACTTCGGGCGCGCGCTTGGGCTGGCGTTTCAGATCGAGGACGATGTGCTGGGCATCTGGGGCGATCCCGCCGTGACCGGCAAGCCCTTCGCGGCGGACCTCTACCGGCGCAAACTCAGTCTGCCGATCATCCACGCGCTGACAACATCGCCCGATAAAGAATACCTGATGAGCGTGTACTCGCAGCTGGCGCTCGACGATGACTCCGTGCGCCAGGCGCTGGCAATCCTCGATGCCGCAGGCTCACGCTTGTACGCCGAAACGACCGCCGCCGCCTATCATGGCGAGGCGTTTGCGGCGCTCGATCGCGTTCAGGGCGACGCAACGGCGCTCGAAGCATTGCGGACGATCGCAACGAGTTTGCTCGGCAGGCGCGCGTGAAACTGCGTCCATGAGCGATGGTCGTATTTGGGCGTCCACCCTCACACGTGCGGTTTTTTGGCAAGCCCCGACATGGTATCGCTCACTTCAGTCATCAGGTTGTAGCCCCTGACTGCCGCTTCTGGTCAAGGGTTGATAGTCGTCACCAGGTCCAGCCACGACTCCATGTATGGTCCTGCGTTCGGCGGCGGCGGCGGCGCGGGCGCTTGCGCCGGTGTGTCGATGGGCGCTGCGAATG